>JAKSMO010000013.1 GCA_024400545.1 Bacteroidales bacterium
TTGTCGGAGATGATACGATATCCTTCTGCAGTCTTACTGAGGTGTCCTTGGAAGAATTCGGGAGTGTGGCGAATCTTGAATTTGACATCAACGGTCTCGCCTGCATCCAGTCGAGCCCCCCAAATATCCTTGCTCAAAAAATAGAAACCCATGAGATTGATTTCGTTGCCATATTGGGTGGCAGGATCGTAGCCTTGAGAAACATAAAGCACATTCTCATCGATGTCCTTTTTAACAACAAACCAAGGACCGCCGCCAAGGAAAAGGCCTTTGCGCTGGCCTATGGTATGAAACCAATAACCCTTGTGTGTGCCTAAGACTTTGCCCGTCTCCAACTGAACGATCCTACCCTCCTTCTCACCAAGATAGCGACGGATAAAGTCGTTGTAATTAATCTTCCCCAAGAAGCAGATACCCTGAGAGTCTTTGCGGTCGGCACTGGGCAGCTTAGCCTGATGAGCAATTTCGCGCACTTCGCTCTTCATCATGTGACCGATGGGGAACATCAACTTATCAATTTGCTGGAAATTGAGTTGCGAGAGGAAGTCGGTCTGATCCTTGATGGGATCTTTTGCCGTAGCTAGAAAAGTTGTGCCGTCAACAATATCGGTGGTTGCATAATGTCCGGTAGCGATGCGGTCGAAATCCTTGCCGCGACGTTGTTCAAAAGCTCCGAACTTGATAAGTTTATTACACATCACGTCGGGATTGGGTGTCAGCCCCTTACGCACCGACTCGATAGTGTACGACACCACATTATCCCAATACTCCTTGTGCAAATTGACTTCCTCAAATCGGCAACCATATTTGCGTGCTATATAAGAAGTGATTTCTATATCCTCCTCAGCTGGACAATCAATATAACCTTCTTCATCTTCCATACCAATACGGATATAGAAAATCGTAGGATCGTAGCCCTGTTCTTTGAGCAGATGAACTACAACCGAACTATCGACACCACCTGAAACTAATGCGGCAATATTCATATAAATAGTAAATAAATGGGTTACGAATTATGAGTTTGTTTTTTGCCTGGCAATACCACAATCAATGTGACTGCTACTAGAATAAGCAGAATACCAATAGCCAGTGTGAGCGTGAAGCTCTCGCCAAAAATAAAGATGCCAATAAGCACAGCGGTAAGCGGTTCCAACGCACCTAGAATGGCCGTTGTAGTTGACCCCACGAGTTTTGCCGCATATACCATTAAAACCAAAGCCATGATAGCGGGGACAATGGCCAGCCAACCCACAAAGAACCAACTACGCAAAGTGGGTGGAAGAACAAGTGCCTCGCCAGAAATAAAGGAATAGATGACCATGGCCAAAGCACAATAAAACAAAACGAAGAAATTGATTTTAAATGACGACATTTGCAAATTGGCCCGGTTGACAACAATAATATACAACGCATAGGATAATGCTGAGAGCAATACCAACACAACACCAAGCATCGGAAGTATGGCCGTGCCATCGCCCCAATAAAGCAATGCCACTCCTATGACTGACAATACTATAGAAGACACTGTCACAAGACCTACCTTTTCATGAAAGAATACGGCCATGATAACAGCTGTCATCACAGGATAGGTAAAAAGTATAGTGGACGCAACACCTGCATCCATCATGTGGAAGCTTAAATACAACGTAAGGGAAGAAACTGCGAATAGTCCTCCAAGCAACGATAAGGCACCGAACTCCTTGAGGGTAACACCAAACGATTCTTTGGCCACGCCACCTTTAGGAATAGCACGCACTGCCATCACCGCGGCAATGATAATCCACGCCATGCCAAAGCGATAGAATAATACGCTGCTGGTCTGCATGCCTTCGTTATAAAGATTGAGCGCACCAAAAGGGTTGGTGCCATAGCATATTGCTGCCAAAATACCGCAAAGAGTGCCAAAGAATCTCGACGACTTTTTCATTACATTATCTAGATAGAAAACGGTGGGACATAGAGCCCACCGTTTTTCTTATTATTACCTATTATTAGTCAAGCTGAGCATGCAACGAAGGATTGGCGCTAATACTACCATCAGGGTTGAGTGTAGCGCTTGACTCAGACTCGGCAGAGCTCTTTGTTTCGAACATAGGCTCACCCATCAGTTCCATAGGGTTCATCCTAGCCACTCTGTCGGGGCCGTCCTCCTGATTGCGCAGCATATCGTGAATCCTTTTGATTCGCTCGGCACGGGTTTCAGTAACCCGACTTAATGCAACTCGATCGACAGAATTCTCTTCAACAGGAATCACTGGACGCTGTGGGCGACGCCACTCCACACCTTCAGTAAAAGAAGTTGACTGAGATGCTGAGTGAACAGGGGACGGAGTCGCCTTGGACTCAGGTTCTGCATCCTGACGATTCTTTAGCACAATTCCACCAAGACCTTCAGTCTGTTGAGATTCACGCGAAGGAGTTGGGGTCGAAACTGTATCCTCTAAAGGAATCACTCTACCAGGATGCGCAGGAGCGACAGGCTCAACGGGAGTGATAGCAGGAGGAATAGGTTGTAACTCCGGCTGACAGAAAGGATCTTTTGTCACTGCATTTTGGGGAGTTTCAACAGGAGTAACCGTATCGGGACGATTTATAATGGTGGGCTCAACGGGTTGTGCAGGCGCGGGGTGTGTAGGCGAAACTGGAGCAATAGGAGCATCGGGAGTGAGCACAAAAGTAACGGGTTCTATCTTCTGCTTCTGCTCAAAACCTGTTGCGATAATGGTGATTTTGAGTTTGGTTCCGAGAGTGTCATCTGTACCAGCGCCCCAAATAACGTTGGTGTCGGGACCGCCGGTCTTTTCGCGGAGATATTCCGAAATCATGCTCCACTCATCCATGGTAATCTCATTATCGGAACTCCACGACATATATAGCAACACATTTTGAGTTCCTGCAATATCATTATCGTTAAGCAACACGGATGTGGTGGCCTGTTCGATGGCCTGAAGCGCACGATTCTCACCATCGCCTTCACCAACACCCATTAATGCGGTACCGCTGTTAGCCATAACGGTGTTTACATCGCAGAAGTCGATGTTGACATAGGCATTAAGTGTGATGATTTCGGCAATACCTTTAACTGCGGTGAGCAACACATCGTTGGCCATAGCAAAGGCATCCGAAAAGCCCAAATTGCCAAACGAACGCAACTTCTCGTTATTAATGATAAGAATGGAGTCGGTATATTTTCGAAGTTCATCAATGCCTTCCTTAGCAGCCTGAAAGCGACGGGTGCCCTCCATCTCGAACGGAGTGGTGACAACAGCCACAACCAAGATCTTATCGGGATCGTCCTCGTCACAATCTTCCAATTTTATCTCTTTGGCAATACGAGCAATTACTGGAGCAGCGCCCGTACCCGTGCCACCACCCATACCGGCAGTGATGAATATCATTTTGGTATTGTGCTCGAAAAGTTCTTTGATTTCGGTAGCTTTAGCCTCAGCAGAGCGACGACCTTTCTGAGGACGACCGCCAGCGCCAAGACCATCGTTTCCGAGAACCAACTTTGTGGGAACCGGACTAATACCGAGTGCCTTGGTATCGGTGTTTGCCACGATGAAATCAACGCCTTGAATTCCTTTGGTAAACATGTGGTTTACGGCATTGCCACCGCCACCGCCGACACCAATAACTTTGATATAGGAAGACGGATTCTCCGGTGAATCGAAATAAATTTCAGGTACGTCCATAGGTTCTTATATCGCTAAATAATTAATATTTATATCCTTATAAATAATTTTCAAAATTATATCAATTTGTAAAATTACACAAATATTCCCAATTGCATAATGGCTGCCAAAATTGTTTTTCAACAGGTTATGAACAATTCGAGAAGCAACTCATCTTTACACACTCAAGCTCAAACACTTACAAACTAGTCGTCAATATCAGAATCAGACATAAGGTTGCTCAGCCAATTGGTGACCTTTTTGACGAAACCATCCTTGGCCTTTTTAGCCTTCACATCATCATTGCCATCTGGTTCTTCCACTTCGGGCTGGGCAGGCTGCGGAGCCTCTACCACCTCTTCCTCTTCTACTTTTTCTCCCTTTTCAACCTCTTCGGATACATGACTAGCAGTCTCAACTCGAGTCTTTTTCTGGGAATCGAGAATACCATATATCACCAAACCGATACCAGTGGCATACATAGGATGGGCCAAGTCTTCAAAAGGAATGCTGCTATCCTTGTCGATGTGCTCGTCGGGAGTGCCAATGCGGGTATCTATACCCAAAACCAACTCGGCAAACTCTTTTGCATGCATCATGCGAGAACCGCCACCGGTAAGCACCACTCCTGCGATAAGAGAATCCTGGTAGCCCGACGACTCCAGTTCAAAACCTACCTGTTCGAGCAACATCTGCATACGGGACTTGACGATGCCGGCCAAAGTCTTCACACTAATCTCACGAGCGGGTTGGTTTCTGATACCAGGAATAGAAATGATATCGTCCTGATTGACGGCGGAAGGCATGCAGGAGCCAAATTTCACCTTCAGCATCTCGGCCTGTGCACGCATAATCTTACAACCCTCTTTGATATCCGAAGTGATAACATTACCAGCCAGGGGCAATACCGAAGTATGGCGAATAATACCATCTTTAAACAATGCTATATCAGTTGTGCCACCGCCGATATCAACCAAAGCCACACCAGCATCTTTATCAAGATTATCGAGCACTGCATAAGCCGAAGCGATTGGCTCAAGCACCACGTCAACAATTTTCAAGCCTGCCTCCACCACAGCATCACGAATATTACGGATATTGTCAGCATTACCTGTTACGATATGGAAATTGGCTTTCAGGCTACGACCATTTACACCAATGGGTGAAATATTCTCGTCGAGCACATCGCCATCCACTTCGAAAGTCTGAGGGAAAACATGGATAATCTCCTCGCCGGGATCCAACATCACTCGATATTGGTCAGCAATAAGTCTGTCAACGTCAGATCTATCAATTCTACGATGTCCGTCGGGAATCATAACACTACCCTGATTGGGACGACTCTTGATATGCTGACCTGCGATGCCAACATATACTTCTTTGACGTCGAATTTGGCCATTTCCGATGCTTCGGCCACAGCACGTCGGATAGAGTCGGCCGTATCATCAATGTTCTTCACCACGCCACGCTCCACACCCAATGATTCGGTTTTGCCAAATCCTACAATACGCAACTTGCCGTTTTGTGCCTGTTCGCCGATAAAACATGCAATCTTCGTCGTTCCAATGTCTAAGCCTACGATGTATTTGTTCATAATATTGATGTATTTGATTATTATTTTCTTTTTGTGCAAACCACTTGTCCACGATATTTCACACTCACCTGACTATAGGTTTCCCATCCAGCCTGAGGCAAACCTCTCGTATAAAGAGCGATAAGATTATGGAATTTCTCGTCCAAATCATTTGCCGACCCGACTTGTACGACATGATTCCCCAACTTGGGAGTCAGAAACAAGTCGCCATTCTCATCGCGATAAATTTGATCAAAAAGTGGAGAAACATCGGGATGTGAGTCGAGATACATAGCTAACGACCACACCTCCTTAAGTTTATCGCCCTTGGAAGGAATATTGCCACTTGCCACGACCACATCGCACGAACCCACTTTGCTAATGGGTACTCGGCATCCTTGATCATCAAGATAATATTCTTCGCCTTTTGCACATACCCGTACCACAGGTCGCCGCTGAACCGCATATAGCACAATAGCACCACCAATAGAAGTGCCCGCTTCACATTTGCTTAGGTACGGCGACTTGACCGCCGCTTTCTCCACAGCTTTTAGATCAACGTCGCGTAGCATGGTTGACTTCAAATCAGGCAATTCCGCAAGTATCAACTTGGACACCTGCGTGGCCTTGACCAATTCTTCGGCCCCCTGGTAGTCAATATCCACACGGATATCTCTCACAAGCGACCGACTGCGCCAAATGTTAGCCACCACTACTAGCGATACCAACAACACGACACATACGATGGATATTATCTTTGATTTCTTTTTCATAGCCATTTCGTCACATTTATTCACCTTTCAACACTGCTTCCAGGCGGGGCACAAGTCGATCGATGTCACCCGCACCCATTGTCACCACCACTTCGGGGAAGAGGGCAGGAACGAGCTCAAGGACCTGCTCGGCCTTGCATAAATACTTCGACATTCCGGGAATCTTGTGAAGCAACATCGACGAAGTCACGCCTGTAATGGGCAATTCTCTAGCCGGATAGATCGGCATCAGCACCACCTCATCGAGCGTTGAGAGCACCTTTGCAAACTCATCGGCAAAATCGCGAGTTCGCGAATAAAGATGGGGCTGGAACACACCTACTATACGTTTACCTGGATACAAATATCTCACACTTTCCAAACAAGCGGCAATTTCTTGCGGATGATGGGCATAATCATCAATCATTACCAAATTGTCGGTCTTGATATGATAGTCAAACCTGCGCAGCACACCTTCATAACTCTTAAAGCCTGCGCGCAACTCATCCACTGTTACACCCAGCGACAACAATATAGCGGCTGCGGCTACAGCATTCTCCACATTATACAAACTGGAGTTCGGCAGTTCCAAATCATAGATTACTCCCTCAGGCGTGCGCAAATCAAAAATGATATTGCCTTTATAATTGCGCAAATTCCACGGATAGTAATCTGCCTCCATATTGTGAGCGGAATACACCGAAGTGCGGACCTCGGCTCCATGCACATGATGACCATGGCAATGTTCATCGTGATGATGGTGCTCACACTCATGTTCATCCTCACAAAATGGCAGTCCTTGCTTGAGGATCAAAAAACCTTGGGGATCCGTTTGCGCGGCAAATTGGCGGAAAGCCTCAATCACATTCTCATGCGTGCCATATATATCCAAATGGTCGGCATCTGTTGCCGTGATTACCGAGCAGAAAGGATGCAACTGCAAGAAGGACCGGTCATACTCATCGGCCTCCACTACCACATACTCGCTCTCAGTATTCACCACCATATTAGAGTTGAAATTCTTACAAATTCCACCCAGGAAAGCACTGCAACCCATCTTGGTGCCGCTCAGCACATGGGCTATCAAACTCGACGTGGAGGTTTTACCGTGAGTGCCTGCTACGGCCACACACTTCTTACCCTTAGTCAGTTCGCCAAGCACCTGCGAACGCTTGCGGATAGGCACTCCTTTTTGAAGCAAATACTGATATTCCGCTGTCTCAACAGGCACGGCAGGCGTATAAACCACCATATCCACCTCGTCAGGGACGAGCGATGGATCGTCAACATAATGCACATCAATACCTTCCTTCACCAACTGCTGCGTAAGTGGTGATTCCGTACGGTCATACCCGCTCACCACATCTCCTCGCTGCTTGAAGAAACGTGCTATGGCACTCATTCCAATGCCGCCTATGCCCAAAAAGTAATAGTTCATATCGTTTATCGTATTTCATTACTTGGCAATCGTCTTCGGATTGCCAGCTTTTGCGCTACCAGATTCTTATCTTTTATTCTTTACTAGTTTATCTATTTCGTCAACAATCTTGTCGGCCGCCTTGGGCGATGCCATAGCCTTGATGGCCTCACTCATCTGGTTGCAGAGCACTTTATCGTTCAACAATTCCAGTGCCATAGGCAAACCCTTGGCTCCGCACTCCACATCTTTCACCATCAGCGCAGCTCCTTTGTTCACCAACGCCATTGCATTTTTCGTCTGGTGGTCTTCAGCCACATTGGGCGAGGGAATCAAAATCACAGGCTTGCCCACCAAGCACAATTCAGAAATTGCGATTGCACCTGCCCTCGATACCACTACGTCTGCAACAGCATAAGCCAAATCCATACGGCCGATGAACTGATGCACTTTCACCCACTGTTCCAAACCAGCCTTCTGCACTTCAGACACTGCTTTCTCATACATCCACTTACCCGTCTGCCAAACAATCTGAACATCATTCTCCTTAAAGAAATTCAGATTGGCAAGTATCATTTCGTTAATACTCCGAGCGCCTAAGCTACCGCCCACCGAGAGGATCACGGGCTTAGATACATCCACACCAAAAAATCCGCATCCTTCCTCACGGGTAGCAGTCATATTCTCAATATCGGCCCTGACCGGATTGCCTGTATAAACAATCTTCTCTGCCGGGAAGAAACGATCCATCCCATCATAAGCCACGCAAATCGTCTTAGCCGACCTAGCCAGCGTTTTATTGGTGAGGCCAGCATAGGAGTTCTGCTCCTGCAAAAGAGTGGTGTATCCCATTCTCGATGCCACTTTCAAAGTAGGTTCACTGGCAAAGCCGCCTACACCCACCACAATATCTGGGTCAAACTCGCGAATAATGCTTTTCACCATACACTGGCTGCGCACAACCTTGTAAGGCAGCTGCAGATTCTTGATAATATTGGACACCGTCAGCTGGCGTTGCAATCCCGCTATGGGCAAACCCTTAATCTCATAACCAGCAGCAGGCACTTTTTCCATCTCCATGCGGCCTTCCGCGCCAACAAACAATATCTCGGCATCGGCATAACGTGCCTTGATAGCATTGGCTATTGCTACGGCAGGGAAAATATGTCCGCCACTGCCACCTCCACTAATTATTGCTTTCATTATGAGTTATTTTTATTGTTCAACAGTTTCATTTGATTGTTCACACTCCTGCACTTGTTGCAGCTGGAGCTGTTCTTCGGCCAACTTTGCTTTTCGGTACTGCTCATTATCTTTATGTGCCACCATCTGTATGATCAAAAAGCCTAAACCATAAACAATATATGCCGTACCGCCATAGCTGATAAACGGCAAAGTTTGTCCGGTTACGGGACCCGCACCTACTGCCACACACATATTCATCACTGCCTGACCGAAAAACGCCGTTGCCAAACCAGCCACACACAATCCGTTAAAGCTGTTCGTGGAGCGAGTTGCAATAAGCATACAACGGAAAAAGAACAGCATATATAATACAAAGATTACTATGGCGGCAATCATTCCCGACTCTTCTATGATGATAGAAAAAATAAAGTCGTTCTGCGCCTGCGTCATCAATCGGGCATGAATCGTATTGCCGATACCTGCGCCCCAAAAACCTCCTCTGGCCACAGCCATTCGGGCAATATTATCCTGAGTCAGTTCGTTGTAATTCGTAGGTCCAACGTAATGATGCAAACGACTGTTCCATGTTTGGAATCGACCCACTTGAATCTTATCGCCCACATAATAGATAAAGAGGAATAGCGCCACTGCACCTACCATGATGATCAGAAATTGGATAAACCAAGCTTTGTCATTCAACCTGCTATAGCAAAGCACCATCAATCCGATAACACCCAACAACAAAGCCATTGATAAGTTACCAGGCCAGACTAGTAGAACAGGTATAAGTATCAAAATATCCGACACAAAAAATGTGATTATTCTAGCTTTCGGATTTGTCTTGCTCAATTTCTTACCTTTGGTAGCAACATAAGCCACACACAACACCATCGTAATCTTAGCAAGTTCCGAAGGTTGAAAAGTCGGACCACCAACCGTAAACGACAGCCATCGCTTTTCTTCAGTTGTCAGCACCATGCACAAAAGCACAAGTGTCAACGCATAAGCAGCCCAAACGGTCAGCTTCGGACGCCGCAGCAAATTAAACCTTGAGCAGAAGATGGTCCCCACCAAAGTCGCAAAAACGAAAATGCAATGCTTCATAAACTCCCTCACTGGAGCCTTATGAAGAACATCAACGGCAGTCAACCCAACACTAGTATATACCGACATCAGCGATATAAACACTAGGAAGAAGAACACCACCCACAAAGGCTTGTCGCCAGGTAATATGACTCTAGTTTTATTTGACTTCATCATTGTTACAACTCGTTTACTTCATGACGGAACAGCCTTCCAGCAGTTTCATCATCCAGGCCCTGCTTCGTAGCGGGCGAGAAGATGACCTTCGCGTTCTCCAACGGACTGTAGCAGGCACGAGTTACTGCTGCTCTAAGGTTATCCACATCCACAATATCCGACACCACGTCCTTAAACGCTTCGTGCAGTTTGTCGGTATCTGTACCCACGCAGATCAGCATGCGCACTTTGCGCAGTGCCAAAGGGCGCAAACGGGCATAATCGGCTTCGTTATCACCGCCTAAGGCTATCCAGATTATGTTACCTTCGGTGTTTTCCAAGGTGTACCAAGTTGCATTCACGCTGCGTGCTGCAGCATCGTTCACAAACTCCTTACCATAAATGCGGGCCACATGCTCCATGCGGTAGTTCATTTCCTCAAAGCGAGCAAAGCAGTTGCGCAACGAGTTGTCGCGCATCTGACGAAGTTTCGAAGAGTCAACAGATGCCAAACCGCCATACACTCGGTCTCGGCCTTGGGTAGCTAAAAGTTCAATGCTCATAGTTTAGATGTATTTTGTGTGCTTTGATGTATTCGACAGGACTTATTATATTTTGTGCTTATCTTAATTTGAGTGTTACTATGCTTACTATTGCCAGCAATATGCCTATGATGGCGAAACGCTGCACTATTTTGGGCTCTGCCATTCCTTTGCGTTGGAAATGGTGATGGATCGGTGTCATCAGGAACGGCCGCTTTTCTATCGGTACTATCTGGCCTGCGGGCAACTTATGTTTTTTGCGATACCACTTGCAACTCTGTGTTTGCCAGATCACCGAGAAATCTTCCACCAGATAAATGCCACAGAGCACAGGCAGCAAGAGCTCTTTGCGGATCAACAGGGCAAAAACAGCAATAATGCCACCCAACGCCAGCGAACCCGTATCGCCCATAAAGATCTCGGCAGGATAGGTGTTGAACCACAAGAAACCCAACGCCGCACCCACAAAAGCAGTGATGAACACGGTCAGTTCGCCAATGTCCGAAAGATACACTATATTCAGATAATTTGCCATCACCACATTGCCCGACAGCCAGGCCAGAATGGCCAACGAACCTCCGATGATACCCGCTGTGCTTGTAGCCAGGCCATCAATACCGTCGGTCAGATTGGCGGCGTTCGAAACAGCTGTTACCACAAATATGGCCACCAGCACATACACCACCCACGCATAGCTTTGCGCCCAGTCGCCTAACCAGCCAATCAACCAGGCATAGTCAAACTCATTACCTTTCACAAAGGGGATAGTAGTTTTGGTTGAAGCAATAGTTGGGTGGAACGACAGCAGCAGGCCTACACCCAATCCAAGCAACACCTGCCCTACCACCTTATATTTGCCAGGCATTCCGTTTTTGTTTTTCTTGAATACCTTAATATAGTCGTCGATAAAGCCAAACAAGCCCAACCAAACGGTTGTCACCAACATGGTTACCACATAAACATTGTTGATTTTTGCAAACAACAATGTGGGCACAATGATGGCTGCCAGAATCAGCAAACCGCCCATGGTGGGAGTGCCTTCTTTTTCTTTCTGTCCCTGCAAACCAAGGTCGCGAACAGTCTCGCCTATCGACTTGCGTTTGATGTAACGAATAAAGGGCTTGCCGAAAAACAGCATAATCACCAGCGAGGTGATTGCCGACATTGATGCCCTGAACGAGATGTACTGAAACACACCTGCGCCAGGAAAATCAAAAGCCCGATCCAACCAGTCAAAAAGATAGTATAACATTGTATTATCGTTTATCCGTTTATTATATAATCTAGTTTTCTTTCAACAGTTTCTCCAACTCTTCCACATCATCAAAATGATGTTTCACTCCGTTTACATCCTGATATTTCTCATGGCCCTTGCCTGCCACCAGCAAAATATCGCCCTCCTTGGCCATCAACACAGCGGTCTTGATAGCCTGGCGGCGATCACTGATGCGCACCACCTGGCTCTTCTGCTCATCGGTCAGCCCAGCCTCCATATCGTCCAATATGCGTTCGGGATCTTCCGTGCGGGGGTTATCCGAAGTCAGCACCAGACGGTCGCTCATCTCGCAGGCTATTTTTGCCATTTCCGGACGTTTGCTGGTGTCGCGGTCACCGCCACAGCCCACCACGGTGAAGAGCATCTGTTCCGGGCGACGTATGTCGTTGATTGTCTGCAACACATTCTCCAAAGCATCCGGTGTGTGAGCATAGTCCACTATGGCAGTGATACCTTTGCCCGAAACGTACTGGAATCTGCCATCGGCAGCCTGCAGCATACTCAATATGCGCATTGCGTCGTTCTTTTCCATTCCCGCCAACACTGCTGCGGCATAAATGGCCGTAAGGTTGTATGCGTTAAACCTTCCCACCAAACGAGTCCACACCTCACAGCCGTTTATCTCCAACTGCAAACCCTGGAATGTGTCTTCCACCACCTTGCAGCGGAAATCGGCCATCTTGTTCAAACTATAAGTCTGCACCTTGGCCGCCGTATTCTGCACCATGACCATACCGTTTCTATCGTCAATATTGGTCAGTGCGAAAGCTGTTGCCGGAAGATTGTCAAAAAACATCTTCTTTGCGGCAATATAGTTGGCCATAGTTTTGTGGAAATCAAGATGGTCGTGAGTGATATTGCTAAAGATTCCGCCCGCAAATGTCAGTCCGCCTATGCGATGCTGTACCACCGAGTGACTGCTCACCTCCATAAAGGCATATTCGCATCCGGCATCTACCATCTGACGCAACAACGAGTTCAGTGCAATTGCATCAGGTGTGGTATGCGTGGCGGGAATTTCCTTCTCGTCAATCTTGTTCACTATGGTTGACAATAAGCCCACATGAAAGCCATACTCTCTAAACATGCGGTGCAACAATGTCACCGTAGTAGTCTTGCCGTTAGTGCCCGTAATACCCACCAACTTCAGCTCGCGCGAAGGATGACCGTAAAAGTTGTCGGCCATCACGCCTAGAGCCATGTCGGTATTGTCCACCACCACATAGGCCACGCCATCTTTCACCTCCTTGGGCATCTCTTGGCACACCACGGCCACAGCACCAGCTTCGATAGTTGCGTCAATATACTTGTGGCCGTCAACTTTTGTGCCCACTTGAGCCACAAAACAGCTGCCTTTGCCCACCTTGCGCGAGTCAAAGCAGATATTGTCAACCTCAGGATTGAGATCAACAGGCATCTTAGTTGCAAGACCGTTTATTATATCTAATAGTTTCATTATATTTACATTTTATATGATAGGCCCTTTGCCGTTAGCATTCCGGCCGTTCTTTATTCATTGCTTCATGGTTTCAACTCCAACACCACTGTGCCGCCTTTTACAATGGGGGTGCGGGGTTTGGGCGACTGGCTCACCACCTTGCCTTGTCCCTGGAATCGCACTTTCATGCCCACTTTGCGCAGAAGGTTCATTGCATCGCGGATTGTCATACCTGTGCAGTCGGGCACCTGGCCAGTAGGCACCACATAGTTTTTGTAGCTCTCGCTGGCGCCATCAAACACAGCCCAACCCGAAACCGAGTTCACACTGTCTATCACGCCAAACGGCAGTCCCAGTATCTGATGGGCAGATTCCAACTGCTTGAGGTTTCCTTTGGTCACAATAGGATGTGCCACCCTGCCCGAATCCAGCATACGCACACTTCCCAAGTTCTTATCAAAGGCCACCACACAGTCGGCTATCTGTTTAAACACGGGCGCGGCTGCCATTCTGCCGGCAATACTGGTGCGGCTCACCAGCACAAGACAGGTGTATCTGGGATTATCGGCCGGGAAGAAACCAACAAACGATGAGTTGTGCAACGAGCGGTCATTCTGCACCAAGGCAGTACCCGTCTTACCTCCAATGCCATACACCGAATTGCGTATATTATTGCCTGTACCATGTTCCACCACGCCCACCAGCATTTCACGCATCTGCTTGGCAATTTCTTCGCTGCAAATATGGTCGTTCAACACCACCGGGTTAATTCGAGTACGGCGACGGCCGTCAAGTATTTCTTGGCAGAACAATGGTTTCACCATCTTGCCATTATTGGCTATAGCATTATAAAAGGCTATCAGTTGCAACGGGGTGGCCGTAGCCGAATAACCGAAGCTCAGCACCAAAAAGTCGCGTGCGGAGTTCAACTCGCTCACACGGGTTCTCGACTGTGGTGCCGACACATCGGGATCCAACATTCCAAAGGGGAATATGGCTTCCATGCCTTTCTTCAGGTCACCTCGACGGTCGTTATAGTATTCCCAAGCCAGCTCGCACATGCCCACATTCGACGACTTGGCCAAAACACCAGCCAGGTTGGCCGTATCATGGGCATCGCCATGCTCGTCATCTATGCGGCCGTTTTTCACCGGATAGTTCTTCACACCACCGGCACGCACATGCTTAGAAGTGTCCAGGTTATTCTTTCTGTCGTTCAGCATGGCCATCATTGCCACCGTTTTGAACGTCGAGCCCGGCTCGTATCGATCCGATACCGCCACATTGCTCCACAAATTCTCGCGCAAGGCACCCGAGGTGTCGCGAGTCAGATTACTACACGCCAGCACATAGCCTGTCGAAACCTCCATCAAGATGGCGCAGCCGCGCATACCACCATACTGGTTCATAGATTTACGCAAAGCACTTTCGGCAATATCTTGGTAGCGCGTATCAATGGTCGATATAATGCTCCTACCATCAATACGTTTCTTTGTTAATGTCGAGTCTTCCGGTCTCACTAGTCCCCATTCTGGCAGCCAGATACCACGTGTGAGACGGCGGCACAGGTACTCGCCGTCCTGCCCCTTCAGCACCGTATCGTAATAGCCCTCCAGACCGGTGTAGCCTTCTGCGGCGTCGGTCTTATAGTGAATGCCTATGGTATTCTCACCCAGGTTGCCATAAATATGTGCGCGAACAAAGCTCGTCAGACTTCCGTCCCTAGTCTTCTCCAGCACGCAACTCTTCCAACCTGGCATCTCCTTAATCTTCTGCCATTTGGAGTAAGGAAGCTTGCGTTCCACATACAGGCACCGACTCGGAGATGCGCTATGATAAGAGTTCAGCACACGGTCATAATAATACTGTATGGATTTTTTCGGGTTATTTTCATGCAGTATCTTGCACACCTTGGGCAAATTGGCCATAAAGGCTGAGTCGTTTTTCACCGCACAGTCTATAATCACCTTGCCCTTGCGGTCGCGCACCACTTTGCCATTCACATCCTTGCGTTCCCAACGGCCCAAATCCAGACACAGGTCGCACACCGGCACAGTTGTGGCCAGCACCTTCCCGTCCGACGAAAAAATAGTACCACGCCTAGCAGGCTCCACACGTACCATCTCCTCGCGGCTCTTGGCCAGTTCACGCCACATATCGCCCTCTATGTACTGAATCTTAAATATATGGGAAAAAATCAAAAATCCTCCCAATATTGCAAGTATCGCATACACAAGGCCCATTTTGACGGCCAACGATTTATTATGTATTTTTCTCTTCAATTCTTATTCTGTTATAATTGGTCTGTATTACAATCTCTTCTTATGTCTTTTCTAGATCTCATACGGCGGTCCTGCCGTAATTCCCACATCCGAGTCCTCAAGCAGCTCTGCTATCTGCGAAATCTTGATGGCCTCTTGATAGTGTTTCTGTAGTTCTATGCGCGTCTCGCGCAAGTAATTGATGCGGCTTTGCGCCTCAATCTTGTCTCTGCACAACTGCTCCACCGTATAGCGGTTGGTAATTACCAATAGCATATACACCACCAGCAGCAACGCTATGGGCAGCACTCGGGTTGCCACAACCTTCGACTTCAAAAAATTGCCGTTCAGCAGATTGTTCACCCAGTTAGTCTTCCCTTGGCCTGTTTTAGCCTCGGTTGTTTCATTCACCATGTTCTCGTCTTCCATAGCACCTTTATTTTTCAGCCACTCGCAACTTGGCGCTGCGGGCTCGATTATTCCTCTGCAACTCCTCTTCGCTAGCCGTAATAGCCTTGCGAGCCACCAGTTTCAGCGGCACAATGGGGTTGCCATAAAAATCCTTTTCCAACTTGCCTTCGAAATTGCCGGTCTTAAAGAAATTCTTCACCAGTCGGTCCTCCAGCGAATGATACGACATCACCACTAGTCTTCCTCCCGGATTCAGTATTTCCACAGCCTGCTGTAGCATAGCCTGCAATGCTTCCAACTCTCCGTTCACCTCTATGCGCAAAGCCTGAAAAAGCATAGCCAGATACTTGTTTTCTGCACCGCGAGGCAGATGACGGCTCACAGCCTCACGCAAGTCGAAGGTTGTTTCTATGGGTTTTTCCATACGGGCATGGCATATTGCCTTGGCCATCTGAAAAGCATTGGGAAGCTCGCCATACAGACGCAACAACCGAGTGAGCTCACGCTCATCAGCGCTATTCACAATATCCTTGGCCGTAAGCTCTTGCCGACGATCCATACGCAGATCCAGTTCTCCGTCAAAACGTGTCGAAAAACCGCGGTCGGCCACATCAAACTGGTGCGACGACACGCCCAAATCGGCCAACACGCCATCCACTCCTCTCACGCCATGCAGTCGCAAAAAATTCTTCAAATAGCGGAAATTCTCATGTATCAGCGTAAAACGACTATCATCCAAAGCATTGGCCAATGCGTCGGCATCCTGGTCAAAACCTATCAGCCTGCCTTCTTGCCCCAGATGTTGCATAATAGCACGAGAGTGGCCGCCACCTCCAAAGGTCACGTCCACATAAGTCCCATCAGGACGAATGTTCAATCCTTCGATGCATTCATTCAGCATCACTGGCTGGTGGTAGTCCATGCAATTCTCCTAGTCTTTTATCGACCATCGACGCAAAATCGACAATCTCGTTGTTCATCTCATCGTAAGCCTTGCGCTCCCAGATTTCGATGCACTCACCAGTACTTTGCAGGACAATCTCCTTCGCATCACCTATCACGCTCTTGCGCTCCGGCGGCACCATCAGACGATCATTGCTGTCCAACTCCACCACATTAGCGCGGGTCATCTGTCGGATGATCTGCTGGTCTTTGATGCTGTAGGGATTTAACATTTTTCGGAGATTCTCTACTTCCATCTGAAAGCTGGCGTAAGGCCACAGCTCTAAACACTCTGCAGTGAATCCTTGACGGATCACAAAACGGCAATCTTCGCTCTCCAACTGCCTTTTTAAGGCAATTGGGAACTTGAATCGACCGTTCGAATCAATCTTACAGTATTCAGTGCCAAGTATTAACGCCATTTATATATATATTTTTTGAGGATGTAAAGATACGACAATTTTTCCAATAATTGCCATTTTTTTCCAAAAAAAGTTATTTTCTCTCAAAAACCTTGACAAAATATACGCAAAAACGCCAAAAAGGTTTCATTCCATCCGCATTTTTTTCTCTTCAAATTTAACTTTTCCGGCATCAATCTACCCCAAAAACACACCTTGCCGAGCCTCTTTCTTTACCCAATTATCGCTAACATCATTGTTAACAATTGGTTGTTAGCATCGGGATGCATAATTAACAAATCCAAGTTAACAACTTGCCTTACGCTGACTATCAATTCATAGCACCAATGCTGCCCATTTTCGCCTTGTCAACTCTCTTCCCTACGTTCATCCCCCGCAGTCAAAAGCGCCCTCGTCCGCCAACAAAAAAAACGCTGAATTCCACCTATTTCACATCAACTTTATCGCAAAAATTCTCTAATCCAAAAAAAAGTTGTACCTTTGCACTCGCAAAATTGCATTTTAAAAATAAAAACTTAATAATATTATAGCATGAAAAGAATCATTCTTTCCCTCACCTTGGCCCTCCTCGTTCTGGCTCCCGCCACCATGCGTGCCGACGAAGGTATGTGGCTTCTCTCGCTCATCGGCAAAAACTACGCCGACATGCAGAAAGCAGGCTTCAAACTCACTCCCGAAGACATCTACAGCATCAACCAGAACTGCATCAAAGACGCCATCGTAGGCCTCGGCAACGAAGGCTCTCCTTTCTGGCATTTCTGCACCGGCGAGATCATCTCCGACAAAGGTCTCATATCCACCAACCACCATTGCGGCTACGGCAAACTCCAAGAGCACTCCACCGTCGAACACGACTATCTGCGCGATGGTTTCTGGGCCTACACCATGGCTCAGGAGCTCCCCAACCCCGGCCTCACCGCATCCATCCTTGTGCGCATGGAGGACGTCACTGCCCGCGTTATGGAAAACCTCTCCGACGACATGAGCGAGTCCGACCGCGCCAAGGCCGTCCGCAACGTTTCTGACCGCATCTGCAAGGAAGCTACCGCTGGCACCGACTACGATGCAGCCGTCAAACCCATGTTCAACGGCAACCAATACTTCCTCTTCGTCCACATTATCTATAAAGATGTACGCCTCGTAGGTGCTCCTCCTTCAAGCATGGGCAAATTTGGTGGCGACACCGACAACTGGGCTTGGCCTCGTCACACTTGCGACTTTTCCATGTTCCGTATCTACACCGCTCCCGACGGCAAACCCGCCGCTTACGCTAAAGAGAATATCCCTCTTAAACCCAAGCACCACCTTCCCGTCAGCGCCCGCCCCCTCAACGATGGTGACTTCGCTATGGTCCTCGGCTTCCCCGGCACCACCGACCACTTCCTCACTTCTTATGGCCTCGACGAAACCATGAACATCTCCAACGACCTCCGCTACAAACTCCGCACTGTTAAAATCAACATCCTTCGCGAAGCTATGGACGCCGACCAAGCTGTGAAAATCAAATACGCTGCCAAATACGCATCTTGCTCCAACTACTGGAAATACTCCAACGAGCAGAATGTAGCCCTCAAAAAGCTCAACACCATGGCCCTCAAAAAAGACATCGAGCAGGAATACTACGATTGGGCTCTCGACAAAGACCCCAAATACCGTCAGGCACTCAACCTCATTGAGAAAAGCTATGCCGACCGTCGCAGCCTCCAGGCTGTAATCACCTACCTCGACGAAGGCCTTCTCGAAGGTCCCGAACTCCTTTACCAGTCCACCCTCTTCGCACGCAAACTCCGTGCCCTCCTCACTGAGAATGTGGCTGACGCACGCGAAGCCATCCTCACCGAAATCCAGCAAGAAATCAACGACTTCTACAAAGACTACGACGAAGCTGTAGAACAGCGCGTAATGGCTGCCATGATTGAATACACCTATCAGAACATGGACATCCAGTACATCCCCAGTAGTCTTAAAGTAGCCGACCGCAAATTCCACGGCAACTTCGAGGCCATGGTCAGCTCCATGTTTGCCCGCTCCATCTTCGCCAACAAAGAGTCCTTTGAGAAGTTCCTCAAAAACCCCTCTCTCAAACAGCTCGAAAACGACGAGATTCTCAAAACCGGTACCGACGTGCTCAACACCTACCGCGAAGTTTATAACTCCATTCCCCGCGAGAGCCGCGACGCCCTCACCCGCGGACAGCGCGATTTCGTTGATGGTATCCTCCAAATCAACGCTGGTCGCAAACTCATGAGCCCCGACGCCAACTCCACTATCCGCCTCACCTACGGCAACGTCAAGGCCTACGACCCCCGCGACGGCGTCACTTACCACCACTATACCACCCTCGACGGTGTTATGCAGAAAGAGAACCCCAACAGCACTGAGTTCATCGTTCCTCAGCGTCTCAAAGACCTCTATGCCGCTCAGGACTTCGGCCCCTATGCCAACGCTGAAGGCAAGCTCCCCACCTGCTTCATCACCAACAACGACATCACTGGCGGCAACTCCGGTTCCCCCGTGCTCGACGCTTACGGCAACCTCATCGGCCTGGCCTTCGACGGCAATGGCGAAGCCATGTCTGGCGACATCGACTTTGAGGAAAACCTCCAACGCTGCATCTGCCTCGACAGCCGTTACTTCCTCTGGGTTATCGACAAATACGCCAATGCCCAGAACCTCATCGCCGAGATGGAAATCGTCCGCTAATCCTCTCACGATAAACAACCATAAAGAAAAGGAGCCCCGCCAAGCGAGGCTCCTTTTCTTATAGCCTAATTTCGGAGAATGATGGCCCGTACCCAACCCATAAACACCCGCACCTCCAAGGCACCATCATGGCAGTCCCACATCAAATCCCTTATCCATCCCATATGTTGCGTATTATAATCCTATTAGCAACATACAACAAGTAGCCATTTTCTTTAGGCCATGATGGGAATATGTGGCGATACTATTGTGGTGGAGAATATCAGGTTCGCACTAAAAATCTTCTGATTGAAACGGCCCACGTTTTTGCCTAAACTACGGGGTATAAAACCTGACCCCAACATACCTAAAGCAGTCGGTGGAGTTACGTGGGGGGAATGGATTTTTCACACTCCATTTTGACTTGACGGAACTCCGAGGAAGCTCCGAGGAAGCTCCGAAGAAGCTCCGTCGGGCGGTTCGGAGAAATAGCAGGTCAAATATGGCTCTAAATTCTATAAAACTAGGGGCTGAATTTGGGCTTGGGAGAGCTTAGTTGACCACTAAGCTCTCCTGCCACTTTTTATAGGATATTGCCGAGCTGTTCTTTGATTTTTTCCAGCTCGTCCTTCATCTCTACTACGAGTTTTTGGATTTCGACATGGTTGGCCTTTGAGCCTGTGGTGTTGATCTCGCGTCCCATTTCCTGCGCAATGAAACCGAGTTTCTTTCCACAACTCTCTTCGGTGTTCATGGTATGGCGGAAATAATCGATATGCTTCTGGAGACGGATCTTCTCCTCGGTGATATCGAGTTTTTCCAGATAATAAATGAGCTCTTGTTCGAAGCGATTCTCGTCAACATCCTTAACGGCGGCCTCGGCAAGGAATTTGCGAATACGCTCCTTGGCGGTATCGATACGTTCCGACTCGTAAGTGGGTATTTGGTTGAGTTTCTGCTCAATGAGGTCGATATGCTTAACAAAGTCGATCTTGAGGATTTCGCCTTCGTGCTGACGGAAATGGTCAACACCATCAATAGCGGAACCTACGCTGAGGGCGAGGGTTTGCCAATCAGATTCGGAGAGGTCGGTGGTTTCAGGTTTGCTCCACACGTCGGGCATGGCGAGAATGGTTTCGAAGAGCTGGTTGGTCGGACAAGAAAGTGACTGCGCCAGGGTGCTGAGCTGTTGGTAGCGGTCGGCCACAAGCTCGCGATTGACCTGGTTGAGTGCATTGTTGTCGGTCTCTTCGGTTATATAGATTTCAACCTTGCCACGTTCCAACCGGTTGACGAGGCTACGGATTTCGAGTTCTTTGGAGCGCAGCGATGCGGGAGCCTTGAAAATGATATCCAGCGCCTTGCTATTGAGGGTTTTGATCTCGATGGTTATTTTTCTGTTGTCCAAAACGCATTGGGTTTGGGCAAAGCCGGTCATTGATTTCATAGTTGAGTGGGGTTTATTCTTTGATAAGTTGTTGGAATTGAGGGGTGGCAAAAGTATGGTATTCGCCGCCCTGGTCGTAGATGAAGAATACGGCCTGGATATCGGGGTCGTCGGGGTGCTGCTGGATGAATTGGAGCGATTGGTCGAGGCCCATGACCATGAAGGCCGTGGCCATGGCATCGGCATACCACGACTCACGACTTACAACAGAAACACTGAGGAGGGTATGCTCAACAGGGCGTCCGGTGGCAGGATTGATGGTATGCGAATAGCGAATGCCGTCCTGCTCGTAGTATTTACGGTAGTTGCCGGAGGTGACGACGGACTGGTCGCAGAGGCGGATGGCCGTTTCGACCTCCTGTTCGTCGTATTTGTTTTCGGCGGGGCGTTCGATGCCCACCACCCAGTTGTCGCCATTGGGCTTGAGACCTTTGGCTATCACTTCGCCGCCTACATCAATGAGGTAGCTGCCAATGCCCAGACTATCGAACATGGCCGCCAAGAGATCAACAGAATAGCCCTGAGCTATGGCGTTGAAGTCGAACTCCACACCCTGAGCCTTGCCACTGAGGTAACGAGGATCTGAGCCCTCGATGCGGCTACGGTCGGAGCCTATGGCGAGCAAGAGGCTGTCGAGCTGACCACGAGTGACGTCTTCGCGGTTTTTGAAGCCAAAACCGTAGAGGTTGACAAGGGCACCTATCTTACAGTTAAAAGCGCCCTGGGTATATTGGTTGATTTGGAGCGAGCGCTGGAAAAGGTCGGCGAACATATCGTTGACGACGGAGTCTTGCCCACTATTGATGCGACGAATGACAGACCCTTCTTCCCAAAGGGAGGCGGTGAGGTCGAAGTGGTGGAGAAGGGAGTCGATCTGAGGCTGGAGGTTACGGTGTTGGCTGTCGTAATATATAATACTATAATATGTGCCTTGCGCCTCGCCTCGGATTTTGACAGGTTGTGAGGTTGGCCGACAAGCCGTGAGAGCCGCCAGGGCCAAGAAACAGATGAGTTGTAACCGTTTCATTTGGTTGTTTGAATAAAAAGCGTCCGGCACGAGGTGCCGAACGCTTTAAGGTTTACTCACTAAGATTATTATTTAGTGATGACAAATTTGCGGATGATGTTCTCGCCGTTCTCAAGAGTGAGGCGGATGGTGTAGGTGCCTTTGCTGAGGTTGGTGAGATTGAGGGTGCTCTTGGTACCAAGGTTGTTGTTGACCATAACCTGCTGACCGAGGGCATTGAAGATGACAGCCTGGCTGACAGCCTCGGCGCACTCAACGTTGAGCATACCAACGGTGGGGTTGGGATAGAGGCTGATGTTGGCGTTCTGAGCACCATTGATGCCTACGAAGGTAACGATGGTGATCCAGCTGGTGTCGTGGCAGGCCACGTTGTTGGCAGGATAGTTGATGGTGGCTTCGAGAGCAACATCGATATTGCCAGAGACATTGTAGATACGGAGGGTGTCGGCAGTGGAAGTCTGGTTGCCATAGGTCCAACGATAGGTAGCGCCATCGGTGCAGGTGGGATAGAGCACAGCGGTGTCGCCAGCATTGAGATGCCATTCGCCATTGATAGCGGAGATGACGGGAGCCTTGTTGACGGTGAGGATGAGAGCCATCATGCTGTCGCAGCCAAAGGTATCTTTAGCGAAAGCGTAGGTGGGGTTGGTTTCGGGAGTTCTGTAGTAGGTTCTCTTGTTGAGGTTCCAGTAGAAGCTGTCGCAGGCGTTGGCATAAGTGGTGTCGTAGCCAGATTTGTGAACGGTAACGTTGAGGTGGATGGTGCTGTCATAGCACTTAGCCCAACGACGGTCGGTAAGGGTAGTGTCGAAGATGACGCTCTCACTGAATTTCTTGGTGGTGCTACCAGCCAAGGAGCTGATGATGAAGTTGATGGTATTGCAGCCAGTGATGGCAGTATCGAGTTCGGGAGTGCGGGGAGTCTTGATCTTGAGGTCAATGGAACGATAGGTTACGCAGTGGGTATTGCTGTTGGTATCGAGGATGCTATAGATGCCAGTAGCGGTGTAGTTGGTGCCGCGCCAGGTTTTCTGATAGCAAGCGGAGTCGCTCTCTCTGTTGGCAGTGTCAACCACGATGGTGAGGTTGAGGGTGTGGAGAGTATCGCAACCGATCAGGGAGTCGGAGGTGGTGTGGGTGTAAACACCGGTGGTGGTGTAGGTTTCGCCATACCAAGCGTAGTCGCCGCAATGAGCAACGGACTGGTTGTCATTGATAGTGGTAGTGATGTTGAGGACGAGCTGCTCGTTGTGGGTGCAGCCAATGGTGCTACCTTCGACAGGGATGAAGGTAGTGACGGTGTAAGTGCCGGAAGTGGTGTAGGTGCTGTCGTTCCAGGTGTAGCTACCGCAAGCGTGAGCGTTGAAAACTTCGGTTTCAACGGAAGCTACATGGATGTAGGCACTGAAAATGCTGTCGCAAAGACCAGAACCTGCAGGAGCGGCAACGGTGTCGGAATAGACGCCAGAGAGGCTGTAGGTGTTGCCACGCCAGTTGTAGGTGCAGCGGTCAGCGTTGATGGTTTCGTTGGAAACATAAGCATGGTTAACGCTGAGGCTAAGAACGAAAGTGGTGTCGTTGGTAACGTTGGTGTAGGTGACAACGGTATCGTTGACATAGGTCTGGCCATTGATAGCCCAGGTGTAGGACTCGCAAGCCGAGACGGAAACAGGGACAATGGTACGCTGAGCCATGAGGGGCATGAAAGCAGCGACCAATAACAGACTTAATAATGCTTTTCTCATCATGTGAAAAATTAATTTGTTTATCCTTTATTTATTTATTATCAATATATTAATTATAATTTATGCCACATTTAGGGTGCGACATAGATATGCAAAGATAATATTTTTTTTTTAATCAGCGACTTTTTTTTGAAAATAAGGTATTTTTGGCGAACTTTAGCGGGGTAGAAATAGGCCTTGCTGACGACCCTAAGACGATACAGAAAGCCCGGAGGGCACTGGGCAGAGCCAGATTTCCTTCCGGGCTTTGGAGTGGAAAATATTGCCTTGATTTCTTGCTACAGGCTACTTGAGGATGAGCTCGGCAATGTTCTCCACATGCTGGGTGTGGGGGAACATATCGACGGGCTGGATGCGAGCCACACGGTATTTGGCCGAGAGCATATCGAGGTCGCGCGCCTGAGTGGCGGGGTTGCAGCTGACATATACTATTTTGCGGGGCTGCATGGCCAGGAGTTGCTCGATCACTTTCTCGTGCATGCCGGCACGAGGAGGATCGGTGATGACAACATCGGGCTGACCATGGGCTGCAACAAATTCGGGGGTGAGCACTTTGGCCATATCGCCAGCATGGAACTCGGTGTTGGTGATATGGTTGCGCTGAGCGTTTTCGCGTGCTGCGACGATGGAGTCTTCAACATATTCGATACCCACCACATGTTGGCACATACGCGCAAGGAAGAGCGCAATGGTGCCAGTGCCGGTGTAGAGGTCGTAAACGATGTCGGAGGGTTGGATGTCGGCAAATTGGGCAGCGAAGGAATAAAGACGTTGAGCCTGGGGTGAGTTGGTCTGGTAAAAGGTTTGGGGGCGGATGTTGAAATGAAGTGCGGGGGCTCCGTTGTAGCCCTGCATCACTTCTTCCACATGGTCTTGTCCGGCATAGGTAACGGAAGGAAGGTCGGAATAGGAGTCGTTCATCTTATCGTTGAAGATATACTGCAACGATGTGATTTGCGGGAAGTTGTCGCGCAAGTGGTCCATCAAGCCCTCCCAACCAGGATAATACTCGGCGATGACCACAACAACCATCCACTGACCGGTGCTGGTGTTGCGGATAATGAGATTGCGCAGGCAGCCGGTGTGGTTGCGAATGTCGTAGAACGGCAGTTCGTGGGCAATGGCATAATCGCGCACAGAGAGACGGATCTTGTTGCTGAGATCGTCCTGAAGTGCACAATGCTCAATATTGAGCACTTTGTCGAAAAGGGTGGGGATATGGAATCCCAAAGCACCGGGCTCAGGTGGAGCGTCGGGGCCGGGGACAACATCATGCCAGGCTTTGGTGGAGAAAGTGTATTCTAGTTTATTTCTATAATAGAAGATATTGTCGGAGCCACAAATGGGTTGCAAGAGGGAGCAGTCGATATGGCCGAGGCGCTCCAGATTGTCCTGCACCTGCTGTTGCTTGGCAGCAAGTTGGTCGGCATAGTTGAGATTTTGCCAACGACAGCCGCCACAAGTGCCAAAATGCGGGCATTGGAGTGGAGCACGTTTGGGGGAGAACTGCTTGATGTCAACAACACGGCCTTCGGCAAAGTTCTTCTTTTTCTTTATTATTTTGATGTCGGCAACATCACCTGGCACCACAAAGGGGACAAACACAACCATGCCGTCGATTTTGGCGATGGCTTTGCCTTCGGCGCCGATATCGGTAATGAGGACGTCCTCGATGATGGGTTGTTCCTTAGATTTACGCATTTTCATAATGGTAAGGATGGGTAATTAAAAAAAAGAAGTACTGCACAACAATACTTCTTTTCTCTTTGCAAAGAGTCTATAGTTTTTTCCGAAAAAAAATGTCGAACTAGCGCTCGTCGGAAACGGTCAGTTTTTTTCTGCCTTTTTTACGGCGTGCTGCCAAAACTTTTCTTCCGTTAGCGGTTGACATTCTCTGGCGAAAACCGTGCTTATTGACTCTCTTTCTGCGTGATGGTTGGAATGTTCTCTTCATTTTTTATCAATTTTTGGAGTTGCAAAAGTACTACTTTTTTTTCAATTGACAAGAAAAATTTCGCATTTTTCTTTTTGTCGCACACACAAAACACTGTTTTCCAACAAAATAAAAATAAAAAATAATTGTTTTTCTTTTGGTTCAAAAATTTTATGTACCTTTGCATTCGCAAATTGTGATGTAAAAAGTTGTTAATGTAATGGATAAAAACTGTTTTGGCAAATTGCTGGACAATCCCAACAGCCTCACTGCCGACGAGTGGGATGATTTGCGGAGAGAGCGTGACGATTTTCCGTTTTGTGCCCCGCTACAGGTGCTAACCTTGATGGCCGACAAGATGAGTGATGTGCCGCTGTGGGAGAAAAGATCGCTGCCGAGGGTGGCTTTGTATTGCCAGGATGCCAATCTGCTGCACGACCAGTTGCAACATATAGCCAGGGCAACAGCCCCACAGCCGAAGCCCAAAGAGACTACCACGAAGCCCGAGATGGCTGCGGATTTTGACGTGCTGCAGGAGATTAACGCATACCAAGAAGTGTCGTTTAAGACGGCTCCGAAGAGTGTTATTTTGTCGAATTTCTTGGAAAAAGACGCGGGAATGGTGCCTTCTAACGAGCCTATTGACGATATTCCAGTGCAAGAACTTGCTAAAAAAAGCATTTCTACAAACGAGTCGTTAGAATCTGAAACACTTGCAATTATACTTAAAAATCAAGGTAAATATGAGCAATCTTTGGCCATGTATGAAAAACTTTTGGTCAATAATCCCGAAAAAAGTAGTATTTTTGCAGTTCAAATTGCCGAGCTAAAAGATCGGCTTTTGCAAGATAAATAATATTAAAAGAAAATATAAATAAAAATTACGATGTACACGTTTATTGTTATCCTTATCCTGATTGTTTGCCTGTTCTTGGCATGTGTCGTACTGGTTCAGAATTCTAAGGGTGGCGGCTTGGCTGCCAACTTTGGTGGAGCCAATCAAGTGATGGGCGTTCGTAGAACTACCGAGACTATCGAGAAAATCACCTGGGGTTTGGCTATTGCACTGGTTGTGCTTTCTCTTTTCGCAACTATGGCTATTCCTCGCCACTATGCTGAGGCCAACCTCAACACCGAGGTTGACGTGAATGCAGCCAAGAGCCTTGCTCCCGCCGCTAGCGTTCCCACCGCAGCCGAGGCTGCTGCCGAAGCTCCTGCCCAGGCCGAATAATTTTTCGAGATAAGCAGATATAAGGAGATTCGCCCCAATGGGGTGGACCTCCTTTTTCATTCTTAAATGGACAAAGTAGTCAGATACATATTATCACACTTCCCGCATCAGCCCACCGATGGGCAGTATTGCGCATGCAAGGCCATGGTCGAGTTTCTATATGACGACGACCCCATGTCGGCTTTTGTGCTGAAAGGCTATGCCGGCACAGGAAAGACCTCGTTGGTGAGCGCCCTAATCAAGTCGCTACCGGCCTTAAAAGTAAAGAGTGTGTTGCTAGCCCCCACGGGCAGAGCGGCCAAGGTGCTATCGGGCTATGCCGGATGCAGAGCCTACACAATCCATAAAAAGATATACCAGACAATAACCGACGGAAGCGGAATAGTGCGTATGGCCCGAGCCCTGAACAAGCACAAATACACATTGTTCATCGTTGACGAGGCCTCAATGATAGGGCTTGCCAACGAGATGGGAATGCCACACAGAAGCTTGCTAGAAGACCTAATAGACTATGTGACCGAGGGCTACAACTGCCGACTGATGCTGATAGGCGACACAGCCCAGCTGCCGCCTGTGGGCGCCGACGAGAGTCCGGCATTGGATTTGGAATACCTCAGAGCCATATCGCAGTTGAAAGTACATCATTTCCAGCTCACCGAGGTGGTGCGACAGCAACAGATGTCGGGCATACTCCTCAACGCCACAATGCTACGCACCCAGATAGCGCTGTTGGAAGAAGGCGAGCCTCCCGAGCTCCCCCTCTTTGACTTGGCCGACTGCCAAGACATTGTGCGCCTGCAAGGTGCCGACCTCGAGGAGACGCTGAACATGGAGTACGACGCGCACAATCTGGAGGAGGTGGCAATAGTTACGCGCAGCAACAAGCGGGCCAACCTCTTTAACCAAGAAATACGCAACAGGGTGCTTTTCCGCGAAGAGGAAGTAAACGCCGGCGATTTTCTAATGGTGGTGAAGAACAACTATTACTGGCTAGATGCCGAGAGCGACATAGGCTTTATTGCCAATGGTGATATTGTGGAGGTGTTGAGCGTGCGCAACCATCAGGAATTGTACGGCTTCAGTTTTGTGGATGCCACAGTACGTTTTGCCGACTATCCCGATGCGCCATCGCAAGACTGTAAGTTGCTCCTGCAGACCCTACACAGCGAATCACCGTCGCTCACAAGAGAAGAATCGCAGAAACTGTTTGATGCTGTGATGGAGGATTATGCCGACATACCTCATAAGGCCGACCGACTGAAGGCAGTGAAACAAGACCCTTTTTTCAACGCCTTGCAAATCAAGTTTGCATATGCACTGACATGCCATAAGACCCAAGGCGGGCAATGGGACACAGTAATCGTGGACCAGGGATATATGACCGATGAGATGCTTTCGCGCGAATATCTGCGCTGGCTCTATACAGCAGTGACTCGTGCCACCCGCAAAGTATATCTCCTCAACTTCCAGGATAAATTTTTCCCGGAGGAATAATATTTATAAAGATTCTTAGTTATATAATATATTAATCCACCCCCAACGACTGGTGGCCGCACTACGACACTATGAACAACGGACAACGCCAAATACTAAAGCAACAACAAAAGCTCTCGCCACAGCAAATGCAGCTGATGGCACTGCTACAACTGCCTATCACTTCGCTGGAACAGAAATTGAAAGAAGAGGTGGAAAAGAATCCAATGCTTGAGATAACGAGCGCCGAAGGTAATTACACCGAATCGTTGCCCGAGCAGAATGCTGCCGACGCCGGAGGCGACGTGGGCGTGGATACAGAGGACGATGACTATAGCTACCGCGAACGACAGGAACGCGACCGAAACCAAGACCCTCGACAACCAGTCTTTATTTCGGAGACATCATTTGGCGACCATCTGATAGATCAATTGGCACTGCGCAACCTGTCGCACCGACAGATGCTGATTGCGCAGGAACTAATCGGAAGCATGGACGATGCAGGATATATCGAACGCAGCGTAGAACTAATATCTAACGATATGGCTTTTTCGCAAGGCTTGGAGGTATCGCCAGCCGAGGTAACCGAGGTGCTGAGTCATCTTCAACAGCTCGACCCCCCTGGCATCTGCGCTCGCAACTTGCAGGAGTGTTTGTCCATACAACTGCGACGCCTTGCCCAACAAACCGACGCGGTGAAAATAGCACAGCAAATAGTGGACCATTGCTTCGACTTTTTTGCCAAACGCAACTACGACCGCATCAAAGAGTATCTATCCATTGACGACGACACGCTGCAATCGGCCATAGGCGTGATACAACGCCTTAATCCCAAACCAGGATTGGGTGAGAGCGAAACGGCTCATGCACAATACATCATTCCCGACTTTATCGTAACCCGCCGCGACAACCACCTGGACCTGATATTGGCCGAGACCTACCTACCCCAGCTGCAGATGAACGACTACTACCTAAACATGATGGAGGAGATGTCGGCTAAGGCAAAACTGACAGCAGGCGAGGCTGAGACGCTTTCGTTTTTGAAAGCCAACAACGAAAGTGCCAATGTGCTTGTGTCGGCACTGCAGCAACGCCAAACTACAATGCTCACGGTGATGAAAGCCATCATGCGGGTGCAGCACAAATTCTTCATGACCGGCGATCCTGCCGATTTAAAGCCACTGCTGCAGAAAGATGTGGCCGCGGCTACGGGATATGACTATTCCACCATTTCACGCGTGGTGAACAGCAAATATGTGCAGACGGAGTTCAATACCATATTGCTGAAAGAATGCTTCTCACAGTCCATCACCAACGACGAGGGAGAGGACGTTTCGACCGAAGCGGTGCGACAAGCGCTACAAGATGCCGTTGACTCGGAAGACAAGACAAAGCCCTATACCGACGATGCGCTGGTGGGACTGCTTAAAGCCAAGGGATTTACGGTAGCCCGCCGCACCGTGGTGAAATATAGAGAAATACTAAACATTCCGTCGAGCCGACAACGCCGTATGCTTAAGACCATAGCCCTGCTGCTAATGGTGGCATTATCGGGTATTACGCATGCCCAACAGCCGCAGAAAGAGAGCTATTTCGACTCGCTACTCAATGCCCGAATACGCGAAGGTCAAATGCAAGTGCGCCAAGGCAATGCCGACAAGAACAAAGATGCCAAGAAAGGCAAGGCCAAGAAGGGACAGTCGGCTCCGGCACAAACAATCTTAGAGATTCACGAGCCCACACCGGAGCCTACGGCAATAGACACAGCACTGGCATTGGGCGACGAACTGATCAATGTAATGTACGACGCTTCGCTACCAGCACCTTCGGCCTTATGGTATGGCCGCAACTTGTCGGGGGCGCATGTGCGAATGGCCAATCTTTCAATGGATTCTCTGCCTGACGAAATATCCATCCAACTGCTCAAAGACAAAGAACGCTTTTGCTTTCCGGTGAAGAATGTGAAGACCTCGCCCTATGGCTGGCGATGGAACAGGCCGCACCGTGGGGTGGACATCCGACTTAACACAGGAGATCCCGTACACAGCGCCTTCAACGGAGTGGTGCGCATAGCCCGCGCTATGGGCGGATACGGCAACCTTGTGGTGATACGACACTACAACGGATTGGAAACAGTGTATGGCCATTTGTCGAAGATAAATGTACGGCCATTGCAAGTAGTTGCCGCCGGACAGGTAATTGGGCTAGGCGGCAGCACCGGTCATTCAACGGGCCCGCACCTGCATTTTGAAGTTAGGTTTCAGTATGAGGCTTTCGACCCCGAATGGATTTTGGATTTTTCCAACTACTCGTTGCGCACTCGCCGTCTTTATCTGGACAAGACCTACTTTGGCATTAAAGCACCCAAGGCTGGCGAGAACGTGAGCTACAAGGCCGACAAAAGCATTGTGCCCGAAGAACAGTCGCGAGGGAAACAGCCTACAAAGCCCGTGTACGCCACCATACGCAAAGATGAATCGTTGGATGCGTTTGCCAAACGTAACTATACCACTGTGGATAAAATTAAAGCACTGAACCCCGATATGGGCACACCCAAATCAGGAACCCGAGTGCGTGTAAGATAACAAAACAAACGGAATAATCATGAAAGTAGTTTTTATGGGAACCCCCGACTTTGCCGTGGCATCGCTTCACGCAATCTGCTCGGCAGGGCATGACGTGGTTGGCGTTGTTACCGTGCCTGACCGTCAAACTGGCCGCGGACTAAAAGTCACATATTCCCCAGTCAAACAATCTGCATTGGATCATAACCTGCCCTTGCTGCAACCCGAACGACTGCGCGACGAGCAGTTCCAGCAGGAGTTGAAAGCCTGGGGTGCTGATATCTTTGTGGTGGTGGCTTTCCGTATGCTACCCCAAAGTGTGTGGGCAATGCCGCCCATGGGCACTTTCAACCTGCATGCTTCATTGCTGCCACAGTACAGAGGCGCGGCACCCATCAACTGGGCCATTATCAACGGCGAAACCGAGACGGGCGTTACCACCTTTATGCTCAATGAGCGAATTGACGAAGGCGGTATTCTACTGCAGCGCAGCACGCCTATTACCGCCAACGACAATGCAGAAACCCTTCACGACCGACTGGCCGAAATGGGTTCGCAAATGGTAGTGGAAACCTTGGAGGGGCTGGCCAGCGGAACCCTTACCCCCCAGCCTCAGCCAATGACTGACACACTGCGCCCCGCACCCAAGATTTTCAAACCCGACTGTGCCATCCAATGGGAACGCTCGGGAAAAGAAATAGTTGACTTTGTGCGCGGACTATCCCCCTACCCTGCTGCCACCATGGTTATGACCGACGACAAAGGACGCTTGCAATCAATCAAAGTGTATGAAACCGAATTTGAACCTTGCGATTCTGCAAAAGCCACACAAGTGGTAACCGACAAAAAAAACACGATAAAAATAGGTGTAAATGACGGATATGTACATATTTTGAGTCTTCAGTTGAGTGGTAAAAAAAGAATTTCGGCACAAGAAATGCTCAGAGGATACGATATAACAAATTGGAAATTAGAAATATAATTCGTATCAATATCTTCTGCTACAGATTTTTTTTAGGAAAACACTGTGTTTTCCAAAAAAAATACATATATTTGCAAGCTGAAAAAGCATAAAATAATTAAAAACTATTCACTATGAACAAGACCGAATTAGTTGCCGCTATGGCCGAAAAAGCTGGTATCTCCAAGGTTGATGCCGCCAAAGCCCTCACTGCTTATGTTGATGTAGTAAAAGAACAGCTTGCAAAAGGCGACAGCGTTTCCCTCGTCGGCTTTGGTACTTTCAGCGTTGTTGACCGTCCTGCACGCACTGGTCGCAACCCCCGCACCAAAGAGACCATCGAGATCCCCGCAAAGAAACTTGCCAAATTCAAAGCAGGCAAAGGCATCCTCTAATCTTTGAAATTAGATTTTTAGCGTTTCTCTACAAGAGCCGCAACTCGGTTGCGGCTCTTTTTTTGAAGTCGGCAAAAAGCAATACGACCTCGCAAAAGTGAAAAAAGTTTGTTTATTTGCCAAAAAATTCGTTACTTTGTAAAATCTAAATTTGGCAATCTGACCTTGCCAAGTTAGTATTGTAAATTGAATACAAATATATTATACAAATATTGCAAACATGAAAAAGAGTGCAAAATTATTCGTGTCGCTACTTTTTGTAGTGGGTTTGATGCTGATGAGCTCGGTGGTAGTGTCCTGTGGTAGCTCCACCACAACCATGAACCCCAACCCCAAGTATAAGACTAGCAAACCCATTAAGGACAACTACAAGATTCGCGGAACCAATAAGAAAAACGGTTCCACCTATCATTCCTATTGATTTCATTTTGCAATAATGAAACTTTCCTATAGCTCTATGTGGCGCAAGATTTCACGTCTTGTGCGTTTGTGTGTTTGTATGCTGCTCATGCAGCCGCTAATGTTGCTTGCTCAAGGATTTGAAATCAGCGGAGAGAGCAGCCTTTCGGGCAATTTCACGCTGACGATATATGATGCCGACTCATCGTTCCACACATTCACCTGCAAGGCCAACAAAGGCATGTTCTTATTCTCCGGCCAGGTAGCACAGCCGGTGCTGGCTTCGCTGACCCACCCCTCGATGAGCAAGCCAATGTATTTCTATCTTGAAAACTCAGAGATCACTGTTGCGCTCAATGCCACACACCCCGAAGCATCGGTGGTGCGTAACTCTCGTTCCAACAGCGAATATCGATACCTGATGGAATGCTACCGCACAGCAGCCGACCCCACCTCGTATCTGATACAGTATGCCAAAGAACATCCGTCGTCAATCTATCTCCCCTTTGTACTGCACCAACAGATGAACAACATAGATGACGGATCGTTACGCCAGATGATTACACAAGTGGCCGACAAAGGTCGTCACACCTATCATTACACATTATTGCGCAGATGGATGCGCGAAACCCCAGCAGTTTCAGAAGGTAGCGAAATGCCTAACTTTGCCTACCTCAATGCCGACAAAGTGCGTTGCGAGTTTGCCTCGACACGCAATACCGACGGGGCTACACTCATCTTGTTTTCGGCTTCATGGTGCGAACTGTGCCATAACCAACTGGCCACAGCGCAACGACTGATAGGAACAAAACCTGTAAAAGTCATCACAATCAATATCGACGACAACCCCAATGGCTGGGATGCCAACTATCTGAAACAACTGTCGGTAGATCATCTGCCATATTTCATTTTGGTAGATCAGCACGATGTAGTCGTGTCGCGCGATATCCGCATCTGGGAGCTCGAAAAAGCACTTAAACCGATACGTTAACAACCTTAAGTCAACCACTTTACAAAATATTCACAATGGACACCAACCTCTACCCCATGAAATTCCTCCCCCTCTTCAAAAATACCGTATGGGGAGGCAACAAGATTAAAACCTTAGGTTTTGACTATTCCCCATTGCCCAATTGCGGTGAATTGTGGGCACTTTCCGGGGTGGAAGGCAACGAGTCGGTTATTGCCAACGGATTTCTGGAGGAGAGCACTATCAACGAAGCCCTAGAAGTATATATGGGCGAGCTTATCGGTGAAAAGAATTTCGAACATTTTGGCACCACATTCCCTTTGTTACTGAAGATTATCGATGCCAACTCTGACCTTTCCATACAGGTGCATCCCGACGATGCCTTGGCTCAAGAGCGTGGCATGGAGAATGGGAAAACCGAAATGTGGTATATCATGGAGGCCGACGAAGGTGCTCATTTGGTGGATGGCTTTTCCACGGCAGTGACTCCCGAAGAATATCAACAGTACCTGCAATTAAACAAACTGGAGAATATTCTTCACATCGAGCAGGCACAGGCTGGCGATATGTTCTTCATCCCTGCCGGCCGTGTTCATGCTTTGGGCAAAGGACTTCTGCTGGCCGAAGTGCAGCAAAGCAGCGATTGCACCTACCGCATATACGATTACAACCGTCCTGGCCCCGACGGAAAGTTGCGCGAGTTGCACACCGCCGAAGCCATGGCCGCTATTGATTTTGCCGAGCTAAAAGATGGTAAAACACATTATAACTATCGCGAAAATATCACCACACAGCTGGCCGAATGCCCCTATTTCACCACCAATCTGCTGCCGCTGACAAAGCCCATGCGTAAAGACTTCTCCTCCCTCGATTCCTTTGTCATCTATCTTTGTGTGGAGGGTATTGGCGCCGTGAGCACGCTCGAAACCATTGTGCCTTTACATGCAGGCGAATGTGTGCTGGTGCCCGCTGTAGCCACAGAAGTTGAACTATTTCCCGAAGGCCCCGCCAAATTTCTCGAAATCTTTATCGATCCCGAGAAATTAGTGGACAATGGGGTGAACCACGCCCAAGATTTAGACTGGATTGCAGAGTTCATGAAAGGAGGCGAATAGTAGGTCAAAATAGCCTACCTCGTCACATTCCCGCCCTCAATCTGCTCGTAGATGCCGAGGTAGTTGTTGTAGCGTTCGGCGGAGATTTCTCCGCTATCAACAGCATCTTTCACAGCGCAGTGGGGCTCGTGGCGATGGGTGCAGTTGGCAAAGTGGCAGTCGTGGAGGTTGACTTCAACATAGCCAATTCAACTGCCGAAAAACAATGTCGGACTGAAAGTTGACAATACGGCAAATGTAAACATTTAGGCAACCCATTGGCGGAATTATTTTTTTTGCACATATTTGACATGGCCAAGGGGCAGACAGAGAGATAATTGACATAGGAGTTTTCTTTTTCACACAAATCCAAATATCAATTCGCCGCAGTCCCGTATGTGCGCCCTTTTTCACCCCAACATGAATGACTACTCGACCCACCCGTACAGTGGACGGATATGGGATGGTAAAGGGACGGATATGGGACGGATATGGGCTATGATGTGGAGCTACTGCCTTTTGTCACAAATTGATCTTGGTAAAAACAAAAAAAACAGATCAATTCATCCAACAGGTTAAGGCAGTATAATTATTAAGTGGGTTTTCAGATTCCCTTGAAAGCAGTTACGGCTGTTTCGCTGTCCCACATCCCCGCCCTTCTCCCGTCCGTTATCCTATATTTATACCTTAGTTATACTATATTTATCCTATACCGAATAAGATAAATATAGTATAACTATAGGATAAATAAGGTAAAACTAGCAACGAAAGGGCGGAACCAGTGCTATTTTAGTGGCTGCCGAGCAACTACGAGCTCTCATCCAAAATCGATCTAGAGCCTATAAAAAAACACTTATTTTTTCACAAAAAAATCCTCATTACAAAAAAGTTTGTACATTTGTAACACCGATGCAGAGAGCAATTGCATCGCAATCAATTGAGAAAGCGCATTATAGCCTTATTCTTAACCTGTGAAACTTCGACAACTTCACTAAAACTAACAAGAATAAGGGTAGATGGATGCTAACTTTGTATGTACTCGTATACCTTTACGATACATCTTAGTGGCGCTATTCACCCGTACCTTATTTGTTATTACAGGGAGTCGAAGCCCTACAGGTTAAAGTGAGGTCACAATGGATGGCTCCACTTTCTTTTTTTATCAACATCAAACTAGACTTAGAGCCAAAGTCTATAGATTGATTATGAAAAAGGTATTGCTTACCATGCTATTCCTCGTATCAATGTTGTGTACATACGCGCAACGTAAGGAAACAATTAAACTGCCATCGGGTCAAGAAGTCATTGTCAAATTGTTCGATGACGATGAATTATCTATTCTAGGGCCTGTTGACAAGAACATCTCAGGGGTGCTGGACTTTACGTTACAGACAGACTCGCCTGGTTTGATGACAATGCGTTTAAAGATTGTAGTAATATTACTGAGGTAAAAATTAATGTCAAGGAATTCGGCTGTATATTCCCTAGTGCTTTTGAAAACTGTTCGTCGCTAAAGAAGGTTTCAATACAAGCTGAAATAGGTAAAATCAATATTGGTAGCAAAGCCTTTTATAATTGCTCCTCTCTTGAAGAAGTACACTTTTCGATAGCAACGATACCAGTATCAGACGTCTACACGCATGAGAATAGGTTTATTGGAGAACGTGCTTTTGAAAAATGTCGGAAACTAAAAGCTATAAATCTAGAAGAAATAAAAAAAATTGATAATGCTGCTTTTGGCGATTGCTCTTCTTTAGAATCCATAAACCTACAATCAATAATTGAACTTAGAGTGAATGCTTTCTGTGGCTGTAGTAATCTAACAACAGTCAAACTTCCCAATCACTATATTGAGTTAGATTATATTCCCCCATTTCATAATTGTTTCAAACTATCGAATGAAACAAAAAGGAACATGATTTCTTGGGCTCAAAAATATTGCCCACCTAAGAAAAAAACGCCTTGTTATCTTAGTTTCATAGACTCAAGAGGTATTTATATTACCTTGGTAATACCTAGCCAAAAACGATGTGAAGTCAAAATAAATAATAGCCGGTATTATGGAACATGGGAATATAGCGGTGATTACTTTTGGATTGACTTTGACCCTAGTGATTGTCCAACAATTGCGTTCAACGGATCTGTTGCAAAAAGAACGCGCCTGTATGTATCTTCAAATTTAAAGAACATCGGAGTAAGTGCCATAGCTACGCAATCCCAAAATCCTAAACTAACTTATAGATTGGCAACTACTCTCGCTTTCTAATTTCCCGAATAATTATTCACATACTCAAACGACCACGATAAATGGAACTGGACTGTATTTGCCAATTATCTAAGAAATTCAGTTCAGTTCCATATTTGTCATTCTTCATCTTCTCAATGTTATGTACCCTAATTGGATTCAGAATGTTTTGGATTTTCACAAGGCTCTAGTGGAATTAAAATGCTTGCGGAACAAATTAGAACAGTACCCTCAATTATATCGAAGTTGGATACAAACCACCATGCTAAGTGGATGCTATGCACTATTTTTTGATGGTACTCATATGCCATTCTCTTTTCACCCTGCTTCATGCCACAAAGATTGTAGCAAATGCCAAGATAAGTTTTGCTATTTGAGCCCTAAATTGAAGGGGAAGAACGGAGTATCGACTGCTCTCAATGTACATGGTTTGATGCAATTTCCCATACTCATTTTTTGCCAACATATCAGGAACGAAGTGGCATTGTCATACACAAATCCCAATAAGAGGGAAGCATATCCAGCAATGGCTGTGGCTTGCCGCAAGCATGGAGACTGGATAATTGAAAGGGACTATACGGGAACATCTGATTGCGGAAATCCTAGCACAGTACTTGTGGCGAAAAACACTGATGAGAAAAACTTCTGCGAGAAATTAAGCAGTGCACTAACAAATCGAACCCAAAGTCAGATTGGGCAGAAAACAGCCTCTTGCAATAACCCAGTTGGACATTGCGCCGAACCGCACGCAGCTAATAAAGTTATGGTTCGAACCAATTGTGATGTTGACGATTTAGAATTCAGTTTAGCGGTCAGACCAAGAACCCTTGTGGCCCATGATTATTGTAATAACTGTAAAACTGTTTTCCCTTTTTGTAATAACAATCCTATAAAATGAAACAAAGTGACAAGATGAGCAACTACGACGAGAACTATGCCCACACACACGACATTGATTTATTCTGTTTAGATAAAAATGGGAACCCTATTCATATTGCCTCAAACGGTTCACTGATAGCAATATACTTTGATGAGGAAAGGAATGCAGATATTCTCAATAAAATCCTAAGTAGAGAGACCCAATCTAACAAAGAAGTAATAAACCAGAGAGCTATTGTTGGCACAATCTTAGACCACGCTCACTTTTTCTTTGATAGGGAAACAGCAATAGAAAGCTATTTGTCCTCATTCTCAATGATGGCACAGCTTGGTTTTTGTTCATACGATGTGATTGGAGAGAAAGACAACCAATTTTATTGTGCAAAAATAGCAGCCCCTAAAAACAACAATGAAAACAACTCCCCAAATTTTCCAGAACTACCGGTTGAGTGTAAATTGTTGATGTTGAACAGAAATGTGGACGTACAAAATTACTATGCTTCGAAGGACAATAATACTGAAGAATAAGAAATAACCACAAAACTCAAACCACTAAATATCTTCACTTTTACAAGAAGGAAAGGGCTCTTCTATTCATAATCGAATAGAAGAGTTCTTGCAATCTATGCATAAGGAATAATACAGAACCTAAAGGATACCGATAATATGTTAATGCATAAATACGGGAACTGTCTCGTCAAATCACCTTGTCACATTGCCACCCTCGATCTGCTCGTAGATGCCAAGGTAGAATTTATTGGTATAGTACAGTGTGCCCAATATTTGCAGCAACATTTTCGTTGCCTATTATAGCTCTATTTCAAGAGAATTAGAACAAAAAAATTGTCAATCCAAAAATTATCCGTACCTTTGCATTTGAGAAATATGAATAGAATAATTGCGCTAATCTATTCAAATCATGAATAGATTAGCACTTATTATCTATTCAAAAAAAAGGTTATACGCAGCAATATGAGACACCCAATTTGGATATGGCAACAGCCTGACTGGCCGAATTTCACATGGAATAATCAGTTAATTCTTCCACTGCTGACCGCTACCAGCAAGAAACAAGGAGAACTAGTAGGAACATTAAAGGCACTAGGATTTGATATGCAACTAGACACTGCCTTGGAAAATATGACCGAGGATTTGGTGCGTTCATCGGAGATTGAAGGTGTGTTGCTTAACGAGAACCATGTGCGCTCAAGCATAGCTCGCAACCTTGGCCTTCCCAATGAGGGGATGCCTTCTCCCGACCATTACACCGAAGGTATTGTTAATGTAATGATGGACGCCATAAGAAAAGCCCAAGAGCCTATTACCTCCGATGATATTTTTCGGTGGCATGCTGCACTTTTCCCTTTAGGACGGAGCGGTGGCTACAAGATTACAGTAGCCCAATGGCGAGAAGGAACTGAACCAATGATGATTGTGAGCGGAGCCTTAGGCAAAGAGAAGATTCATTATATTGCCCCTGAAAGTAAAGATGTGTCCCAACTAATGGAGGAATTACTTAATTGGGTTAATACCAAAGATAATACTCCAGATATCATCAAATCAGCCATAGCCCATCTTTGGTTCGTTGTCATTCACCCTCTTGATGATGGCAACGGCCGAATAGCAAGAACTATCTCTGACGTGTTGCTCTCAAAGTCCGACGGGATGCCACATCGATATTACAGTATGTCGGCAGCAATCTTGAATCGCAAGAAAAGCTATTACGAGATACTGGAACACACATCGATGGGAAGCATGGATATAACCGAATGGTTGGTCTGGTTTTTGGAAACACTTGACCATGCTATAAGTGATTCGCTGTCAAGAATTGAGCGCACCTTGAAGAAGTCTCAATTCTGGCAAAGACACGCTGAGAACTCATTCAACGATCGCCAGCGAAAGGTCATCAACCGTATGTTAGATGGCATTGAGGGGAAAATGACAACAAGCAAATGGGCTAAAATGACACACACTTCACAGCCAACTGCTTTTCGTGACATTGAGGATCTAATCAACAAAAGAATCTTATCAAAAGCAGAGGAAGGTGGACGAAGCACAAATTATATATTGGTTGACAAGTAAATAAGAGCATCATCCCGACCCCTCACCTTGTCACATTCCCACCCTCAATCTGCTCGTAGATGCCGAGGTAGTTATTGTAGCGTTCGGCGGAGATTTCTCCGCTATCAACAGCATCTTTCACAGCGCAGTGGGGCTCGTGGCGATGGGTGCAGTTGGCAAAGTGGCAGTCGTGGAGGACGCGTCGCATCTCGGGAAAGAAATGGGAGAGTTCCTCGGGCTTGAAATCCACCATGCCAAACTCTTTAATTCCCGGACTGTCAATGAGTCGTGAGCAACGCCCATCGGCCAATGGCAGAGCGAACATTTCGGCAAAGGTAGTGGTGTGCTTACCCTTCATGCTCCATTCGCTCACATCGCCCACCCGCAAATCCAATCCAGGCGAAATAGCATTCATCAAGGCAGATTTACCCACGCCTGAATGGCCCGAGAATAACACGGTTTGTCCGGCAATAAGTGCTCTCAACTCGTCAATTCCATCGCCTTTGTGCGCACTCACGGCATACACCTCGTAGCCGGCCTTCTCATATATGGCCTTCAACTCATTGTGAATTTCCCATAACGTTTCATCGTAAAGGTCCACCTTGTTCATAACAATGCAAGCCGGTATGTGATAAGCCTCTGCCGTTACGAGCAGTCGATCGATAAAACCAGTGGAAGTACGAGGAAAACCGAGTGTGGCAACAATGCACAAACGGTCAATATTTGAAGCAATTACATGCGTCTGTTTGCTCAGCTTTGTGGCTTTGCGAACAATATAGTTTCTTCTGTCGTGCACCATGCTGATAACGCCACTACCATCGTCCTGCAACTCATAATCTACGTAGTCGCCTACTGCCACAGGGTTAGTCTGTTTGTTGCCCCTCAGGCGATAGTTGCCTCTCAGCCTACAATCCACCATTGCGGTTTCCCAATCCTGTGCCGTTGGCGTGTTGCCGTTGTCAGTTGGCAGCACCTTATACCAGCTGCCCGTAGTGCGTGTCACTAGTCCAACCATAAAGTCTCAAATTCAATTATTGTCAATAAGTAACGCACCACCATTAATTTTATTTCATGGCGTGTCATCTTTCTCTGTATTTGTGCCCCAATCGTGCCGATAACAGAGAGCTTTGGCAGTGGAGGTAAGGCAAGTCTGCCACCTCGCAGGATCCGTGGCAGACTTGAGCGAATTGGCTTTAAATTAATATATTTGCAGCCTATTTTTCATTATTTTAAATAAATTTAGTATCTTTGCATTTTATTTATTATATATGGAGAAAAAATATATTTTTATTATAGTATTAGTAATCTTTTGTTTAGCTAATCTATCACAATCAGTTTGGGCGCAAGATGCTTGGGACGATGTAAACACTTTTAGTATCAACAAAGTTGCTCCGCACACCAATGTTATCCCCTACGCCGACGAAGGAGATATTGCCGACCTGCGCTACTACCAGTCGCCTTACTACCGCAGCCTGAACGGGACATGGAAGTTTTTTATGGCGGAGAATCCCGAAGCCTGTCCGAAGAATTTTTATGCTGTCGAGTTTGATATTTCCGGCTGGTCGGATATAGCTGTGCCTGGCAACATTGAGCTGCAAGGCTTTGGCACCCCTGTTTACACCAATACGCACAACGAGTTTGAAAGCAACCCGCCCTATGCCCCCAGAGAGTTTAACCCCACGGGCTGCTACGTGCACGATTTCCAGATACCCGAAAGCTGGCGTAGCCGACGTGTGATTATCAAGTTTGGCGCTGTTCGTTCGGCCATGTATCTGTATATCAACGGTACCCGTGTGGGATATTCCGAGGATTCGAAAACCCCTGCCGAATGGGACATCACCAAATATGTGCACCCTGGCCAAAACCGACTGGCCGTAAAGGTAATCCGTTGGAGCGACGGCAGCTATCTGGAATGCCAGGATATGTGGCGCATGAGCGGCATCACTCGCGACGTGTGCCTTTATTCCACTCCTAGAGTGTATATTAGCGATTACAAAGTGATTGCCGATATCGACGAGAAGACCAACGACGGCCGCCTGGATCTGAACATCGACCTTTCGTCCACATTGAACACCAACATGTCTATCGAGGCCGAACTGCTCGATGCCGACAGCAACCAGGTGTGGACCGGCACCAAGCTGATGGAACCCCACGATTGGTTTGCCATCTTTCCCGCCATTGAGAACAAGGTGGAACAAGTGCACCCCTGGACTGCCGAAACGCCTTACCTCTACACCCTTATCCTCAGACTCAAGAATGTGAGCGGCACCACCGTAGAGGCTTTGGGGTGCAAGGTAGGTTTCCGCAATGTGGCTGTGAAGAATGTCGAATACTATGTTGGCGACACCGTGCTCTCCACCCGTCAATTGTGTGTGAATGGTGTGCCCATCACCATCAAGGGTGTCAACCGCCACGAACACAGCCCCTACAACGGCCAATATGTGAGCCGCGAAGAAATGGAGTTCGACATCATGCTCATGAAACATCTGAACATCAATGCCGTTCGCACTTGTCATTATCCCGACGACGAATACTGGTATGAGCTCTGCGATAAATATGGTCTTTATATCTGGGACGAAGCCAATGTTGAATCCCACGCCCAAGGCTATGGCGAAAACAGCCTGGCTAAAAAGGAGGAATGGGCCGAACCGATGATCTACAGAGTGAACAACATGATGCACCGCGACCGCAACTACCCCTCTGTCATCGCCTGGTCGTTAGGCAACGAATGTGGCAACGGCGTAGCAATGGAGAGAGCCTACCGATTCCTTAAAGCAAAAGAAACCACCCGACCCGTAACTTATGAGCGTGCCGTGATGGATTGGAACACCGATGTGGTGGGTGTAATGTATCCCAGCGTTGAGTATCTGTCGGATTATTGCAAAGAGTGGCGCAGCCGGGCCAATTATTTTGAACGCACCGAGAAGGCCCCCACCGACTACGACAAGAAAGAAATGCAGCAAGACAACCGTCGCCGCCCCTATATCATGGTGGAATACTGCCATGCCATGGGCAACAGTATGGGCGGTTTGAAAGAATATTGGGACACCATCAACAAATATCCCCAACTGCAAGGCGGCTTCATCTGGGATTGGGCGGACCAGAGTTTCATTGTCATCGACTCCACCTCGCCATACGCACCTTATCCCATGTCGCCATTTTGGTATGCTGTGGGAGGTGATTTCGGCCAACTGCCCGGCGTACAGGACGACGATGCTTTTTGCGCCAACGGCGTGGTAAATAGCGACCGCCGACTTCATGCCCACGCCAATGAAGTGCAGCAAGTGTATCAGAATCTGAAAGTGCAGCAGGTCACCCTTATTAGCGGTGCGCAGTTCTACACCCTTCACAACGAATTCAATTTCCGCGATGCCAACGATTTTATCTGCAACTACAAGATTTTCTCTTCGTTGCGCGACAGCATCTACGCCGATACCATCCAACCTGCACTGCCCGCTGGCGGCAACTGCCGACTCGAGTTCCGTCGTCCCGATATCGAAGCTTTGCCTGGCGAGCGATTCTTTATCCGATTCAACTTCACTGGCGACAGCTACGAGGTGGACGACCCCTACGAGGCCGGAACCTCATGGGTCTTCTCCGAGAACAGCCACAACGAATTTGAGATGACAGACATCCTGGTGCCAACCGACAGCATCGACATTGCAAATGTGCCCACCAACAAATTTGCCTGCAACCACAACAAGTCGTCCCACACCATAGTGATGAGCAACGACAATATCTTCTCGCTCAGTATCGACAGCCGAAACGGATATATCACCAGTTATAAACATCATGGCAAAGAGTTGTTGCACAACCCTATCCGATGGAATTTCTGGCGTCCGCCAACGCTCAACGACCTGGTTGACCCTTGGGGCGCTCGCGCTTGGGACGGCCTTGATGACCTCAGGGCCACTCCCATAAGCTGCACCATTACCAAACCCAACCGCCCCGACCTTATGGCCACGGTATGGCTTGAATTAGACCTCACCAGTCAAGAAGGGCGTTCAATGAGGCTGACTGAGGTCATCGATGTTGATGCCCTGGGTCGTATGCAGATGAGCTTTAAACTCTACACCCTTGGCAACTACCGCACACTGCCCAAATTGGGTGTTCAACTCGGTATCGATAGCAGTTGCAACCAGGTGCAATGGTGGGGCAATTTCTACGAAACTTATCCCGACCGCAAAGAGGCCCAGTGGCAAGGCCTGAACACTTCCGAGCCACAAGAGATTAGTGGCGAGATGCACGTGGTGCCACAAGAAAGCGGCAACCGCTCCGCCTACTGGACATCTTTTGCCATCGGCGACCAGCGTCTCAATTTCTGCACTGCCAACGACAAACAACTCTATTTCAGCCTCCGCGAGTACGAGGATAGCGTAATCACCGCAGCCCGTCGCATCAATCAGCTCACCAAAGCCGACCACTATATTGTGAATATCGACGCTCGCCAGTCGGGTCTTGGCACTGCCACCTGCGGCCCTGGTGTGCGCAAACAATACCGAATTGATGGCGACAGCGTTCAGCAATTCTCCATCGTGTTGGTTCCCTCTGCCGAAGGCGACAACACCAATTTGTGGCATTTCTGCGGCACTTATTTCGATGAAGTGAAGAGCACCCCAAACGGTGTGCAGCTCACAGGCGAGGTAAAGTATAAGAAAGTTGTTGACAGCATCGCCGTAACGGCTTATGGCGACAACTCTCAGCCCACCAACCACCCCAGCTTCCAGTACTGCAAGGACTATCCCAAAGTGCTCACCGACCATCACCTCGGCATCGTAGGCAACTACAGCGAGGGATGGACAGGCTTTAGCGGTCGCGACAGTGTCGATATCACCGTACGCCTATCAGAGCCTAAAACGCTCGACCAAGTAGCCATCGGATTCTGCCACAATGCCAACGACTGGGTGTTCCAACCCAACCAAGTGGAAATTCAATGGTCAACCAACGGCCGCAAATACACCAATTGGCAGCCGCTAAGTGTCGTGCGGCCCATTCAGGACACCGCAAAAGACAGCCGTCGTGTGTCTATGCGTCGCACCTTTGCCCCCGGCAAGGGGATGTTCCATCCTGCCGAAGCCACCAATGTGCGATACATCCGCTTCCGCATCCGTTGCCAGGCCTCCCTCCCCGAATGGCATGTAGGCCATGGCCAGCCCGCATGGCTAATGATTGACGAAATAACCGTGAAATAAGCAAACCAATGATATCCATCTTCATATTCCTCTTTTCAGCCATGGGCATCTCCTTCCTTTGCTCCATCTTGGAGTCGGCATTGATGTCCACCCCCCTTTCGTATGTCAATATGCGCGAAGATGAAGGCTACAAACCGGCCCAACGTTTCAAGGCCTACAAAACCAACAGCGCACGCCCCATTGCGGCAATCCTATCGCTGAACACGATTGCCAACACCATAGGTGCTGCAGGCGTTGGTGCCATGACCACCAAGGAGTTTGGCCCTGAATGGCTTGGTGTGGTATCCGCCATCACCACCATCCTGATTCTCGTGTTCTCCGAGATCATCCCCAAGACCATCGGCACCACTCAGTGGAAGCACCTAATGGGCTTCACCGCCGGCACCCTGCGCATCATCATTGTGATGATATTCCCTATCGTCTGGGTGGTTGAGAAGTTCTCAAAGACCATCGCTCCCGACGATGACGATGAGGCCACCGTGAGCCGCGAAGAGGTTGCCGCTATGGCCGACATGGCTGAGGACGAGGAGGTTATTGATGAGGACGAGAACAAGATTATACAAAATGTCATCAAACTCGACGATGTGAAGGCCGAGGACGTGATGACACCCACCACCGTAGCCGAGATAGCCCCCGAGAAGATGACACTCAAAGAGTTCTACAAGATCAAGAGCTATTCTCATTTCTCCCGCATCCCCGTCTATACCGATTCCGACGAGTACATCACTGGCTATGTGCTGCGCAGCGAGGTGCTGGAGTTGCTGGCTGATGACAAATTCGACATGACCCTTGGCGAGATCAAGCGCGAGATACCGCTGTTCAACGAGAAGATGTCGCTCTCCGATGTCTGGGACGAGATGATGAAGCAGAAAGAGCATATCTCCTGTGTTATTGACGAGTACGGCAGCTTCCAAGGCATCCTAACCTTGGAAGACATCATCGAGACTATCTTCGGTCTCGAAATCATCGATGAGCGTGACGATGTTGCCGACATGCAGCAGTATGCCCGCGAATGCTGGCAGAAACGCCAATCCCGCTTCAAAGAAATCCAAATCCCCGAGTAATATTTCACTACAGAAAACACAAAAGTACAAAAATTTTCTGCTCCACCATATACATATAAAACATACAAAAATTGAATGTCTGCGACATTCTTTACGTGACAAACACAACAATAATATGGACAAAGAATTCCTCTATAAAGAAGAATCATATCAAATAATTGGAGCCCTATTCGAAGTTCACAAACAGCTTGGCTGCGGATTCCTTGAAAAAATATACCAAGAAGCCCTTGCCCTAGAATTCAGTCAGCGAGGGATACCCTTTGAACGAGAAAAGAAGCTAGATGTCCTATACAAAAGTCATCCATTAAATTTGCACTATTATGTAGATTTTGTATGCTACGACAAAATTATTGTTGAACTAAAAGCCGTCGAATCCCTCCTCGACTCACATAAATCTCAAATCATCAATTACCTCAAAATGGGAAACTACCAGTTAGGAATTCTAGCCAATTTTGGAGAGACTTATATGCAGCCGCTACGTTTTGTAAACATTCCTTGATTGATTATTCTGCGTTCTCTGTAGTCTAAGCCGCCTCCCTTTTCCGCGTCTTCCACAGATTGCACCGCAATCTGCTTTTTTCGTACATTTTTTAATCCTCGTCAACAATATAGCTCCAAAATTTCCGTTTTTTCTGAGTCTTCTGTAGTCAATCTAGAAAATTATCATATATGAAGAATACATTATTTATTGCCTTGTTTGCAATCGCCGCATTCTCTGTATCGGCTCAAACCAAGCCTGTAAAAGTGGCCAAAGGGGCCAACCATTTCCAGTACTCCGCCCGCGACTTCGACAGCGACGCCAGCCTGACACACCTGTATGTCGCCAACAACCTTATCCACATCGTTGACCAGTCCAAAGACACCTCCATAGCCTTCATTCCCGGCTACTCCACCGAGGAGACCTACATCAACCTCGCCTCCGACAGCGTCTTCAACATCACCACCATCATTGATGGCAGCCGCCGTGATGCCTTCCTCACCACCGCACCCTACCAGCCCATGGGCATCAAGTTCGACACTGCCAAGGTCGGCGGCCTCACCCGCTACACCTGCTCCATCAACAGCAACAAACTGGAGTTCTACG
>JAKSMO010000014.1 GCA_024400545.1 Bacteroidales bacterium
TCCCGTTTTGTCTGAAGACCAGATGAAGGAAACGGTAGAGAAGTACACCAACTTCCTCAAAGACCATGGTGCAGAAATCGTCTTCACCAACAATTGGGGTATGCGCAAGCTCGCTTATCCTATCCGTAAAAAAACCACTGGATTCTACTACCTCATCGAGTTCAACGCCGAGGGTAGCTTGATCGCTGACCTCGAAACCGCTTACAAGCGCGACGAGCGTCTCCTTCGCTTCCTCACTGTTTCTCTCGACAAGTATGCTGTTGCTTACAACGAGAAAAAGCGCAACGCAAAGAAAGCCGCTGAAGCTCCTGTAGCAGAAGAGGAGAAATAAGTTGATCTGTTAAACAAAACCAACTAAAACATTAGAATCATGGCTAACGAAACTGAAATCAAATATCTGACCCCGATCGCCGTTGAAACTCAGCGTAAGAAATACTGCCGTTTCAAGAAACTTGGCATCAAATACATTGATTATAAAGACGCAGACTTCCTCCTGAAGTTCGTCAACGAGCAGGGTAAAATTCTTCCCCGCCGCATCACCGGTACTTCCAACAAGTATCAGAAGAAAGTGTCCAAAGCTATCAAGCGCGCTCGCCATCTGGCTTTGCTGCCCTATGTAGCCGATTGTTTAAAATAATAATAGGAGAAAGATTAGAATGGAAATTATACTTTTACAGGATGTAGCAAATCTCGGCTACAAAGACGATATCGTTAACGTTAAAAACGGATACGCCAACAACTATCTTCTCCCCCAGGGCATGGCTATTATCGCTACTGCTACCAACCGCAAAATCCACGCTGAGAACATGCGTCAGCGCGCTTTCAAAGAAGAGAAGCTCCGCAAGGACGCTGAGACTCTGAAGGCTGCTGTTAATGAGAAGACTGTCCGCCTCGTTGCTAAGGTTGGTGAGAATGGCCACCTCTTTGGTTCCATCACTAGCGAGCAGATTGCCGAAGCTCTGAAAGACCAGCACAACTACGACGTTGATCGTAAGAGCATCGTTGTGAATGGCGCTAAACTCAAGGAGATTGGTACCCACACCTGCACTATCAACATCTATCGCGAGATTAAGGCTCAGGTCAACGTTGAAATCGTTGCTGAGTAATCAATAATCGCTTTTGATTTGGAAGGCTGCTTCATTTTCAGGCAGCCTTCTTTTTTAACTTAAGGACTTTTACTATCATACTTTAAAATAAACTACTATGAAAAAAATTTATGCTTTTCTGATGATGGCACTTTTGTCCACCACTCTTTTTGCTCAGAACTTTGTTGTAAGTCCTCTGCAACTCAATGGTTCACCCCTCCAGTTAATGGGTGAGGATATGTCTCAGAATCGCCAGTATGTTGCTGGTAATGATCAGGGTCTTTCCAGTCCCTTTATCTGGAACACTCAGAACAACGAAGTTATGGTTGTTGTTGTTCGCGATTCCGCTTGGCGCGAGTATGACGATGGTTCCGGTTTTATGGAGTATGTTATGATGAATGGTTCTTTCCATGCTGTCAACAATAACGGTGTTGCTGTTGGTGGTTTGACCGATGCTGAGTATGTCAGCCATCCCATTATGGCAACTTTCAATGCTAATGGTGATTTCACTTATCTTTATGCTGATCCTGCCGACGCCGGTTGCGAGGCTTATGACATCTCGGCCGACGGTAGCGTGATTGTGGGTTTCTATTTTGACAACGACTGGACTACCTATGCTTGCATTTGGAATGCTGATGGTTCTGTCCGCACCAATCTGCCTACTCCCACTGCTGAACAGGTAGGCTTTGAAATCGATTATGCTAGCGCTCGTTGGATTTCCGACGATGCCAGCACCATCTTGGGCTATGTTCAAGATTTCAACACCGGCGCTTGGGTAGCCGTGGCTTGGAAACTTGTTAATGGTCAGTATGAGGTGCTTCCTTTGGCAAATGACTATTTCCAGACTACTTATTTTGATGACAATGGTAATTTTGTCTCTGGCGATAATCCCTATTTCGAATTTACTCCTACCGCCCTCAGCGCTAATGGTGAATGGGTTGCCCTCAATATTTTGGAGGCTTATGATCCTACCGATTGGGAAGCCGTTGTGACTCCTAAGGTTGCATGTTTGAATTTGAACACTTCTGCTCTGCAAATCCTTGATTTGAATGATCCTTGCGAGAGCATTGAGGCTTTTGGTGTTGCAGACAACGGTACTTGCGCAGGTCGTTTCACCGGCGAGTTGGATTGGAATACTATGGAGCAAGAGGTTTTCGGTTTCATCTGGTATCCTGGTGAGGCTCTCAATATGCTCAGAATTGATACCGCTTATCGTGACGACGCTTACTGCAATAGCATTGAGGCTTCTGGTCTCAGCGCTATCTCTGCTGATGGTAATTACGCTATGGGTTATGCAACCAGTGCTAATGGTGAATGGACTACTTTCATCATGACTCTCCCCACAGAACAGCCTGTTGGTATCAACGACGTTGAGGTTCACGTGGCACTCTACCCCAATCCCGCTACTACTCAGGTGAATGTTTCTGTTGACAACACTATTCGTACCGTCAATGTTGTGAATGCTATGGGCCAGGTGGTTATGTCCCAGAATGGCAACAATTCCAACATGGTAACTGTAAACACTCAGAATCTTCCCGCTGGTGTCTATTTCGTTAATGTCATCACCGACAACGGTCAGGCAACCAAGCGTTTTACTATTGTGAAATAATCTAGAAGCTTGTAAAGCCTAGAAAGATACGAAAAAATAGGATGACGCCCCGGGTCGTATATGTTTTTTGAAGAGAAATTATGCATATCGTACGGGAAATCAATGTTAACCTTTCTTGCATCAAGTAGTTTTCGTATCTTTTTAGGCTAGACAGGCTGGCAGTAACTTCCATTGACAAACTTGCCGTTAGCAGCAAGCACACCAAAAAGTATCAGACTTTTCGCAAAGATAAACAATATTTTTAATCTAAAAAAATATGTAGAATGAAAATAATTAAACATTATTCTTTTGTTTTTATCTGCTTAATTGCGAGTTATATATTGATTGCGTTAGCGGCAAATCTGCTTCCAAACAAAATCATCCATAAAAATATTGAAAAATCGATCAATACATACGGAGATCTTTCAACTGACTGCGATTTCGTTTTTGTTCATAAGAGGAATGCTCTTACAGACAATTTTTCTGAGAATATTATTATTAATCAGGCTTTCTGTGGTGGAAAGGATGATTTACTTACAAGCATGTTCCTTAATCCTAGAGGATATAAAGAAGGACAGGAAGAATGGCAGAACTTGCACCAAACAGTGAATCATGTGGGTGATTTGGATGTTGAGTACTATCCCTCTTATTGGCATGGCAATACATTTGTTATGCGTTTTTTGTTTATGTTTGCCGGATATACTCAACTCAAAGCATTCTTTTATTTCATTTCTACGCTTCTTCTTTTCTGCGCACTTTATCTTATTGCAAGAAGAATCAGTGCGTGGGCCGCGTTGCTAACATTGTTGGGCATGCTGTGTGTTAACATCTACATGATGCAGTTCTCAATTCAGGCTCTTCCTGTATTATTTATCGGGTTGGTTGCTGCTATTTGGATTATCTACCATAATAAGGAGGATGAGCGTATTCCAACTATGTTCTTCATAGTAGGTTCGGCCACAGCTTTTTTTGACTTACTGACCTGCCCATTAATCACTTGGGGTATTCCTATGTGTACATGGATTATGTTGCAGCGAAATACTCACGAGGGGAAGCGTTGGATAGAGCTTATCACACATTGGGTTAAAGTATCCATTTTATGGGTGTTGGGCTATGCTATAACTTGGTTCAGCAAGTGGGTAATAGGCACAGCTGTAACGAAAACAAACGTTTATGCTATCGGTCTGGAAAAACTATTGTTCAGATCATCTGTATCAGACGAGTTCTCTCGAATAGGGGCACTACAATTGAACCTAAGTATGGTTGAGCGCACATTTGTCATTGCAGTTGTAGTAATTCTTGTGCTCCTGGCCGTCAGGTTCTTCAATCGCAAAGGTGTCAAAACAGCTGTATTGCTGGCGTTTGTGGCGACAGTTCCTGTGGCTTGGTATCTTTTTGGTGCTAACCACTCATATATACATTATTTTTTCACTTATCGAACCCTCATGGTGACTCTTATTTCAGGTTTCCTTGCTCTAGGTTGTTTGATAGATTGGAGTAGGATTCCGTTGCTTAAGAAATTACATGGTTGAAGAAATGCGGGATAATGTATATCACAATTGATTGATAGAAAATTCATTTTCGACCAAATGTTGCAACTCAATATCGCAATTATTAGTTGGACGACAGAAATATAATACATTCAAGAACACTAATAAAAAAGAGGACATATGCAAACGACTAGGGCAAAAGTAGCAGTGTTGCTTCCCTGCTACAACGAAGAACAAACAATTGCTAAAGTTGTCGCTGACTTCAAATCTGAGCTACCCGAAGCTGAGATTTATGTATATGACAACAACTCAACAGACCGCACATCCGAAGTGGCTCGAGAAGCCGGTGCTATTGTGAGGCGAGAATCCATGCAAGGCAAGGGGAATGTAATCCGTCGTATGTTTCGCGAGATTGAAGCCGATTGTTACCTTATGGCCGATGGCGATGACACATACCCAGCTTCACAGGCTCGTGAACTTATAGCTCCGATACTTGAAGAGGATGTTGACATGGTGATTGGAGATCGTCTATCTTCTACATATTTTGTTGAGAATAAGCGACTCTTTCACAATAGTGGCAATCGCATCGTGCGTTGGTTGATTCGCAAATTCTGGCATACAGACATTCATGATATCATGACAGGATACAGGGCTTTCAGTCCCCAGTTCGTCAAATTATTCCCCGTAATGTCTGGCAAATTTGAAATTGAGACCGAGATGTCAATTCATGCTTTGGACAAGCGATTCCTGCTTAGAGAAGTTCCTATCACTTATCGTGATCGCCCCGAGGGAAGTGTGTCGAAGTTGAACACCATTTCGGATGGTATTAGTGTGCTGAAGACGATTGTGGTACTGTTTAAAGAATATCGTCCAATGCAGTTCTTTGGTTGGATGTCGTTGATATTGGGTCTTATTGGCCTTGGTATGCTGACTCCTGTGCTTATTCAGTATTTCCAAACCGGACTAGTCCCTAAATTCCCCACGCTGATTGTGTCTATGTTTATGCTCCAAAGTGCATTGTTGTCGCTTTTTACAGGTATTTGCTTGGACGTAATTGTGTCGAAAGACAGGAAGAATTTCGAACTCAAAAGATTAGAGAAATAGCGTCGTTCGGCGATTCCTAAATTAAGGCGTAAGCCAAAATGGGTTTACGCAAGAAGCCTCAAGAAAGTTCTTAGGAATCATCTTGAGGCTTCACTCTTTTTTTCATCTGCTAGCTATTCTTTACTTTTCTTAGCCGGCTTTTTGTTTGAACTTCGTTTAGATTTGGTCGAATCTTTAGTCTTCTTGGCGGTGGCACGCCTTTTCGACTTCTCCCCTGTAGGCTGTGAAGGTTCTCGTTTGGGACGACGAGAATCTCTTTTTTTGTCGGGAGACTCTTTTCTACCACCTCTTGCACGATGCAAAGAATCTCTTTTGTCTGAATACATGGGTATTTCTAAATCCCCATCGTCAACTAATTCGAAATCGATCAGTTTCTTCATCATGTCCACGTTCTTGACTCGAATAATGACAGAATCTCCTAATTTGTAGCATTTGCCAAATCGACGTCCGATGACTTGATAGTTGTCCTCGTCAAGCATATAGTAGTCCCCTTTCAGACTGCCAATGGGTATCATTCCCTCGCATTTGTTGCCTTCAATCTCAGCATAAAGCCCCCATTTGCTGACGCCAGAAATAAGTGCAGGGAACTCCTGACCCACGCGCTCGCTCAGGAATTCGGCTTGCTTGTATTTTACGCTGGCACGCTCAGCATCAGCAGCCCTTTTCTCCATGAGGGAGCAGTGTTTGCAATATTCTTCGAATTCCTCGGCATTGGCCGATGCGCCACCTTCAAGGTAATGCTCAAGCAAACGGTGAACCATTAAATCGGGATAACGTCGTATGGGCGATGTGAAATGAGTGTAGAACGGGAATCCAAGTCCATAATGGCCAATGTTGTCGGTGCTATAGAAAGCCTTCGACATGGTTCGGATTGCGATATTGTCAATCATATACTCCTCACCTCGTCCGGCAATGGTCTCAAACAAGTTGTTGTAGCTTTTTGCCAAGGCTTTTCGTGAGCCGGTTTTGATAGAGAATCCTAATTTGGAAACAAACTCTACAAAAGTACCTAATTTCTCAGGATTGGGTTCGTCGTGAACACGATAGACAAAAGTCTTAGCTTTTTCGTTATTGTGTTTGTCGCCCGATTTTTTAGTCGATCCAATGTGTTCGGCCACTTTTTTGTTGGCTAGCAACATGAATTCTTCAATCAGCCAGTTGGCCTCTTTGGCTTCTTTGATGTAAACGCCAATGGGCTTAGCATTCTCGTCCAATTGGAATTTTACCTCCTGGCTTTCGAAGTTGATGGCGCCTTCGTCGTATCGACCTTTGCGCAGTATGGTGGCTAATTTGTGTAATTCAAGGATTGCCTCATCGGTGGCCAGTCCGGGTGTGGTGACGGATTGTGTGTCGATGATTCTTTGCGCTTCTTCGTAACAATAGCGAGTGTCGCTGTTGATTACAGTTTTGCCAAACCAAGAGCTAAGCACTTCTGCTTTGTTGTTCATTTCCATCACAACACTGAAGCATAGTTTCTCCTCGTTAGGACGCAGCGAACAGACCCCGTTGCATAGTTTTTCGGGCAGCATAGGAATTGTGCGATCAACAAGATATACGCTCGTTCCACGAAGGTAGGCTTCGTGGTCGAGGCGTGTGCCTGTTTTTACGTAATGAGAAACGTCTGCGATGTGCACACCGACTTCGTAGTTGCCATTAGATAATGCTCTAAAAGATATTGCGTCATCAAAATCTTTTGCATCGGCAGGGTCGATGGTGAATGTGCAGATCTTTCTGAAGTCTTTACGTCCGGAAAAATCTTTTTCTGTCGGCTGGGTGATTGCGGCAGCTTCTCGTTCGACATCGGCGGGGAACTCTAGCGGAAAATCATATTCTGCCAATATCGACTGCATTTCAACGTTGTTGTCGCCAGGTTTTCCTAGTCTGTGTATTACTTTACCGACAGGATTGTTCATTCTTTCGGGCCAGTCGGTCATTTCCACCAAGACCTTCTCGCCATCCTCTGCACCGCCTAAATCGTTCAGTGGGATGAATATATCTACAGGCATGGTGCGATTGTCGCTAACCATAAAGGCAAAACGGTCTTGTTTTTGGATGATACCAACGAAACGAGTGCGAGCGCGTTTTATAATCTCAACCACCTGTCCTTCGGGTTTGCGCATTTTGCGTTGGGGGAACATCAGCACTTTCACGGTGTCGCCATGCAGTGCATGGTGGGTGTTGGTGGCCGATATTTGTACGTCTTCGCGGTCTTCGCTTTGTGGAATCACATAAGCCTTGCCGCTTTGTTTCATATCAATGGTGCCTATCAGATAGTTTTTGGGCAGCAGGTCGTCATTGATGTTCTTAGGGTTGATTTTGAATTTGCCACGGGCATTCTCATCCTCCACCAATATCTTGCTTTCTGCAAGTTCTAAGATAGTGGCGAGCACGAGTTGGCGCGTTCCTTTGTCGTGAGCTCCAATTTTAGACCCTATTTGTTTGTGATTGAACGAGTCGAAAGGATTGTTGGCAAAAATCTTTAATATCTGTTTTGCGTAAATTTCGTTCATATAATTATCATTAAGGAAAAAGTGGGTGGCTGAATGTTGTCAGCTGTCCCACTTTCTCTGATTATCAATTCTTCATTATTTTTCAAAAGCCGTCTTTATTTCTTCTTCAAATCCGCAACGTTGCAGTAGGGCGGTAATATTGGGGTCGCGGCCCATGAAGTTTCGGAACAGTACGGCAGGGTGTTCGGTACCACCTTTGCTCAGTATCTCGCGGCGGAATGCCTCGGCAGTCTTCTTGTCAAAAATGCCGTTCTGCTTGAATTTCGAGAACACATCGGCATCCAGCACTTCTGCCCATTTGTAACCGTAGTAGCCAGAAGCATATCCGCCTGCAAAGATGTGAGTGAATGCAGTGCTAGTGTTCGCACCTTTGACCGGGGGAAGGAGCTCTTTCATGTGTTGGCGCTCGTAATCCTCGATAGGTCCTTCGATAGGAATGGAGAGAGTATGGAATGCGAAATCAACTAGACCAAGACTTAATTGTCTTACACACAGCCATCCGGCCAGATACTTTTCTGCAGACTTGATTTTCTTGATATATTCTCCGGGAATGGTGTCGCCGGTTTGGTAGTGTTTGGCAAAAGTGTTTAGGAACTGAGGTTCGTAACACCAATTCTCCATCACCTGAGAGGGAAGCTCTACAAAGTCGCGTTTTACATTGGTGCCGCTAGTGCCGGGATAGGTGCAGTCGCTCAACATGCCGTGCATAGCATGGCCGAATTCATGCATGAAAGTCTCTACTTCGTCAAAACTCAGCAGTGCGGGTTTGTTGCCAACGGGTTTTGAGAAGTTGCAGACCACTTGAATCAAAGGACGTATCTGTTTGCCGTTGATGTTGCTTTGCCCACGGAATTCCGTCATCCAAGCACCACTGCGTTTGCTGGCACGAGGGTGCATATCCATATAAAGGACACCCATGAATCTGTTGCCATCCATTACTTCATACACCTTTACATCGGGGTGGTAAACTTCGATGTTGTTGGCTTCCTTGAACGTGAGACCATACAGTTGGCCATATAAATTGAATATGCCTTGGCGAACATTTTCTAGGGGGAAATAGGCTCGTAGTTGCTCAGCATCAAAATCGTATTTTGCTTGTTTCAGTTTTTCGCTCCAATAACTGAAGTCCCAGCGTTGCAACGGTAATTCTGCGCCATGCTGTTTTGCAAAGTTGCTCACTTCGAGTAAGTCTCGTTGTGCGTAGGGCATTGATGCATCGAGCAATTGGCGGAAGAATAAACCGAGTTGCATGGGCGTTTCACACATGCGGTTGCTTAATACGTATTCACAGTAATTAGAATACCCCAGCAGGTGGGCTTGTTGGTAACGTAGGTGGGTCATCTCACGAATCACCTCGTTGTTGTCGTTGGCATTGCCACGATTGCCACGGCTGTTGTATGCACGCCAAATCTGTTCACGCAGGCTGCGATTGTCGGCATAAGTGATGAATGGGCCAAAGGAGGGATAGGCCAGTGTGAAAACCCATCCGTCAAGTTTTCTTTCCACAGCTTCTTCCTTAGCTGCGTCCACCACGTTCTGCGGTAAGCCGCTGAGGTCGGCAGCGCTAGTAACCTGTAGGTAGTAGTCGTTATTGTCGGCCAGCACATTCTGATTCATTCTTTGTGACAGCTCAGCCAGTCGTTCACTGTTCTTGGAGTAGGTCTTTTTGTCGTCCTTGCTTAAATTGACACCATTGCGTACAAATCCTTTGTAAGTGTCATCCAATAAGGTGCGTTGCTCAGGGGTGAGATTCAGTTTGTCGCGTTGGTCATATATTGCTTTTACCCTTGCAAACAACTTCTCATTCATGCTCACCTTATTCTCATATCTGGTCAAACTGGGAGTCAGCTGCATCACAATTTGTTGCAGTTCGCTATCGGTATTGCATTCGTTCAGGTTAAACAGAACACCGCTGATTTTGTCTAAGAGTTCGCTTGACTTTTGGAGTGCAACAATAGTGTTTTCAAAAGTAGGAGCCTCTGTTTGTTTTACGATTTTTTGTACGTTGGCCTCGGCCTCCTTGATGGCAGCCTTCATGGCGGGAGCATAATGCTCGTGTTTGATTTTGCTGAAAGGGGGTGTCTGGTGAGGAGTTTTCCAATCTTGCAGCAATGGGTTGTCTTTTTGTGCTACGGCAGGGGTAACAGTGGTTACGATAGTCATAAGTAATAGTATTTTTGTAAGTTTTCGCATACTTTTTAAGATTTTTTATGAATGAAAGTCCGAATAAATAAAATATGATGCAATAAAATAAAATAATCTACGTTTCTAAAATAACGTAAACAAAAAAATTTATTGTACAAAACGCAAAAAATAGTGTAAATATAAAACTATACAATTATGAAGAAAATCGTATCGGCTTTAAGCCTGGCCGTTGTGGCCATGATCTTTGCTTCGTGCAACAATCAGAGTAGCCCCGAACTTGATGCAGCTCTTAAGGCTAATGATTCGCTTTGCCAGATTATCAACAATAAGGATGCCGAACTCGACTCCGTATTTGCAACCTTAGCAGAGATTGAAGAGAATCTTGCTGCTGTTAACTCTCGTTACAACACTGTTCAGCAGCTTCGTCGTGCAAACATTGAGGGTCAGCCCAATGTGAAGAATCAAATTGCCGATCAGATTAAGAATATCGAGGACCTTATGGCCGCAAATAAGAAGAAACTTGCCGGCCTCCAGTCCAAGATTAATGCAGAGGGCAAAGAGAGCACTCGTTTGCAGGAGCTTGTCTCCCGTCAGGAAGAGCGTATCGCTGCACAGGAGTCTCAGATTGCCGAACTCCTTACCGAACTTGAGAACAATAAAGTGCTCATCAAGAAGCTCAACCAGGATGTTTCCGACCTCACGGCCTCTAATCAGGAGAAAGAACAGTATATCCAGCGTCAGACTTCTGAAGCTAACCGTGCTTACTATGTAGTAGGTACCTATGCTGACCTTTCCGCTGCTGGTATCGTCAACAAGTCGGGTGGCTTCATCGGTATTGGCCGTCACCAGGGTACTAACAATGAGATGGCCAACGATCGTTTCACCCAGATCGACCGTACCAAGGTTACTACCATCCCCATCAACTTGAAGCGTGCAGTGGTTGTTTCCAAACACTCCGAAAATAGTTACGAACTTGTTATGGACGAGAACGACCCCAAGATGGTATCCTACCTCCGTATCCTCAACCCCGCCAAATTCTGGGAGCAGACCCGCTACCTTGTAATTTCCACTAAGTAAATAGTATATTGGTATATAAATGAAGCGGCAACCCTTAAAGGTTGCCGCTTGCATTAATGCACATCGTGAATATGAATTGCGCAAGATGATTCATCGCCAGACAGTCTTTCTGAGTTGGTTGGGAAGAAAAGTCAAGAATTAATCAATAACCTGCTTTTGTTTATGAATTTTGTTGCTAATACTCGAAAATCCAATATTGAACTTCTCCGATTGGTTTGTATGTTGATGATTGTAAATCTTCATACTTTCTGTTTCCCTGAATTTGAATCGGGCACTCCTTCGCATATAGGTGTATTTAGATTATTAGATTTAATAAGAGAGTCGATTGCAATTCCTGCGGTCAATATTTTTGTTCTCATTTCTGGGTATTTCTCAATAAAACTCAAACCGAAGAAACTATGTTCTCTTCTTTTTCAATGTTATTTTTGGTTGATTCTTATATGGGGAGTAATGGTCGGATTGGGGTATGCTACTGTTACAAAAAATTTAATTATCAATAGGCTTTTTTTCTTCAATGATTCGTATTGGTTTATTCGCGAATTCTTAGTTTTGATGGTGATATCCCCATTCCTAAATTTAGTTGTTGGAAATTTGTCGCTTGTAAAATTCCGTAACTATCTTGTTGCTTATCTTGCAATACAGGTTATTTATTCTATATATGCTACTCAACCGTTTGGCGAAGGCTATACTGTAGTAAGTTTTATTGGTTTATATTTGGTGGGCCGTTATTTACGGATGTCTCAGTTCGGTTCGCAAATTAGTATGAAGACTTTACTCTGGGCACTGGTTGGTCTTGTGGCTGTTGAAACCGCAGGAGCTGTCGTTTCAATGGTATTAAACAATAGTGATTGGTATTATTATTTACTTCAATATAACAATCCCGTAGTGATAATAGAGGCTATTGTCATTTTCCTTATTTTTAATAAGTTTAATATCAGTAGCCCAATTATCAATTATTGCTCAGGTTCAGCGCTGGCTATTTATTTGTTGCACGAACATCCCGATGTCGAACATCTATTCCTCACCTACTTTAGAGGTGATTTGTACGCAGTTCCGGTTGTACAACATATTGTTATATTATTGCTCTCGTTCGTCGCCATATTTGTTGTTGCCATTTTGGTTGACAAATTAAGATTGGGGATCTTTAATTATTTATATCCTCGTTGTCGAAAATTGTTGTTGAAGAGGGATAGGTAAGTCTGCCTGGCTATCGGGCATCTTCCAGCGCTTTCTGCATGTCGCGTATTTGGTCGCGATATTTGGCAGCGTCCATAAAGTCCATTTCTTTGGCGGCTTGTTGCATTTTCCGTTGCACCTCACGTATCTCTTTTCGTAGCTGTGCTTGGGTTTTGTTGCACCATTGCAAGTCGGGCTCTTGGACGGAGCTTTCGGGTTCGGCAACCTCTGGCAGCGGGGTTACGCGATGTGTAGGATACTGGGTTTTCCCGCTGTGGGCAGGAGTGTTCAGTGCATATGGCGAAGCTGCGATGTTGGGAATGTTGGGACCTTCGGCAGCTTTGGGTTCGTAATGTTCCTCGGCCGCACGCTCAATCACACTTGTGGAGCCGATGATGGCTTCGGTATTTTTTACAATCTGTTTGGGTACGATGCCATGCTCAAGGTTGTAACGTATTTGTTTCTCGCGGTGACGGTTGGTTTCGTCGATGGCGCGTTGCATGGAGCCGGTAATGGTGTCGCCGTATAGGATTGCCTTGCTGTGTACGTTGCGGGCGGCGCGGCCAATGGTCTGAATCAGCGCACGGTCGCTGCGCAGAAATCCTTCTTTATCGGCATCAAGAATAGCTACGAGCGATACTTCCGGCAGGTCCAGACCTTCTCTGAGAAGGTTGACACCAACCAGCACGTCAAAAACACCCATTCTCAGGTCGCGCATAATCTCAACACGTTCTAGTGTGTCAACATCACTATGAACGTATTTGCTGCGAATGCCCAAGTTGATAAGGTATGATGTCATTTCCTCGGCCATGCGTTTGGTTAGCGTGGTCACAAGCACACGCTCATGCTTCGATACGGTCTTTTCAATTTCGTCCAGTAGGTCGTCCACCTGGCTGATGGCCGGGCGCACCTCCACCACGGGGTCAAGAAGTCCTGTGGGGCGGATGATTTGTTCCACAACTACGCCTTCGGCTTCTTGCAGCTCATATGGGGCTGGCGTGGCGGAAATATATATCGTTTGGCCGGTAATGGCGTGAAACTCTTCGTAACGCAAAGGCCTGTTGTCCAATGCCGAAGGGAGTCTGAATCCGTATTCCACGAGCGATTTCTTTCTGCTGCGGTCGCCCCCATACATGGCCCCAATCTGGGGTATGGTCACATGGCTCTCGTCAATTACTAATAGAAAATCATCGGGAAAATAGTCGATGAGGCAGAACGGGCGTTCGCCTTCTTTTCTGCCATCAAAATATCTCGAATAGTTTTCAATGCCACTGCAGTAGCCCAGCTCCTGAATCATTTCAAGGTCGTAGTTCACGCGTTCCTCCAATCGTTTGGCTTCAAGGTTTTTGTCGATAGATTGGAAATAGTCGCGCTGTTCAAACATGTCCGTTTGTATCTGGTGGAGCGCATCGGCCATGTTCTCTTTTGATGTAAGGAAGTTGCTGGCCGGATATATGGTAATGTCTTTAAAGGTTTCCAATTTCTGTCCGCTGGCAGGGTCGAAACTCTCAAGGGTCTCAATCTCATCGTCCCAAAACGAAATGCGAAAACAGAAGTCTGCAAAGGAAGGAAACACATCCACCGTGTCGCCTTTCACTCGAAAACGACCATTGATGAATTCTATCTCGTTGCGAACATATTGGCCGTCAAGTAGTCGTAGTAACAGCTCGTCGCGGGTGATGTGTTCGCCTACTTTCAGATTGATGGTTCCCCGTTTGAATTCGGCCGGATTGCCGATACCATATATGCAGCTCACGGAGCAAACCACAATAACATCACGGCGGCCGCTGAGAAGGGCTGATGACGCGCGGAGTCGCAGTTTGTCCAAATCGTCATTGATGGCCAAATCCTTCTCAATATAGGTGTTGGTGGCCGCAATGTAGGCTTCGGGCTGATAGTAGTCGTAGTAGGACACAAAGTACTCTACGGCATTATTCGGAAAGAATTGTTTAAACTCGCCGTAGAGCTGAGCTGCCAGGGTCTTGTTGTGGCTTAGCACAAGGGTGGGTTTGCCCACTTGTGCTATTACATTGGCCACGGTAAAGGTCTTGCCCGAACCTGTGACACCTTGCAAAACTTGGGCGCGCTGACCGTCATTGATACCTTGTACCAGTTGACGGATGGCTTCGGGTTGGTCGCCCATAGGGGCAAATTCGGAGACTATTTGGAAGTCCATAGCGCGCTTATTTTATATGTTTGGAGTAAATTGATTCTATCACATTGATGCCGTCCAGAGCCGACGAGACAATGCCACCGGCATATCCTGCACCTTCGCCACAGGGGTATAAGTCTTGGAGTTGGATGTGTTGGTAGGTCTCGTCGCGGGGAATGCGGACGGGGGAGGATGTGCGGCTTTCTACCGAGAGGATGCTGGCTTGTGAGGTGTAAAAACCTCGCATCTTGCGCCCAAAGTCTTGCAACCCTTGTTGGAGTCCTCTAACAACAAATTTCGGCAGCAGCTCATGCTGGGGTGCGTTGAGTGTCTGGCCTAGATAGTTGCTCTTGTTGTTGTTCTGGCTCATGCGACCTTCGCAGAAGTCGGTGAGCCGTTGGATCGGCGCCGTGATACTACCGCCAACCGATTGGAATATGTGTTGTTCTACTTGTTGTTGAAAACGAAGTAGAGCAAGCGGGCCTCCTTGTGCTACTTGGGGCAAGTCGGATGGGGAAACCGTGACGGCAATACCGCTATTGGCAAATCCTGAGCTACGGTTGGCGTTGCTCATTCCGTTGACTACCTGTTGGTTCTCGTCGGTGGCCGCAGGCACTATTACGCCGCCCGGACACATGCAGAATGAGAAAACACCGTGCCCATCCACCTGGGTCACAAGGCTGTAGGCTGCTGGGGGCAGATATTGCAGTTGTGAGCGGTTCTGAGGGTTGATGTGGTATTGGATTTCGTTGATAAGCTGTTGGGGGTGCTCAACACGCACGCCAAGAGCAAAAGGTTTGGCTTCAAGCGCCCACCCCTTGTTGTCGAATAGTTGGAAGATGTCTCGGGCAGAATGACCTGTGGCTAGGATGACGGCAATACCACGGTGTTCGTTGCCTCGCTCATCTACAACGCCCTTTACTTCGGTTGTTGCTCCAGTTTGTTGGGTGATAAAGTCAACCACGCGGGTAGAAAAATGATATTCTCCACCATGTTCTATAATGGTGTGCCGCATGTTGGCTATGATGCCGCTCAGCCGGTCGGTGCCTATATGTGCGTGGGCGTCAATGGCTAGGGTAGGGGATGCGCCATGCTCAATAAATCGGTGCATGACATCTTGCACATTGCCTCGTTTGGTGGATCGGGTATAAAGTTTGCCGTCGGAATAGGTTCCGGCACCGCCCTCACCAAAGCACCAGTTGCTATTGGGGTCAACCTGCTGTGTTCGCGCCAGGTGAGCAATGTCGCGTTTCCGCTCTTCCACAGGTTTTCCTCGCTCAAGAATGATAGGCTTCAGTCCCAACTCCAGAGCTCTGAGTGCCGCAAAAATACCGGCAGGACCTGCTCCAACGATGATGACGGCCGGACTGTTGTGGCAGTCTTTGTATTGCCCTTGATAGTTGGGGGCTATGTATTCCTCGCCAATATACACCTCGGCCTGGGTGTGATAAGTGATTTTGCCTCTACGGGAGTCGAGGCTGCGGCGAAGCACATGAACGTGCGCAATATCACCTGCGTCCAAGCCTAGCTTGCGCGCCACTGCTTGACGCAATAAGTCGGGTGTGGTGTATTGTTGCGGGGTGAGGTCTATGTCGAGTGTCTGTTTCACGGTAGGGCGGTGTGTTTATCCTTCAAAGGTGAAAGAAAGCATAAAGGTGCGCGACCGAAGGTCGGTGGTAGAAAGTGTGTAGTAGTCATTGTCGTTCACGCGCAGATCGTTGATGCCAAAGGCCATCTTAAGCTCGATGGCAAACTTTACATAGCGGAGGAAAAAGTCGAATCCAACACCCATCGTATAGCGCAGGTCGGTAGGGTTCAAGCGGATAATGGATTCGTCGCCATTGTTCTGATTTTTGAATAACGACGAAACGTCATATCCCCAGCTGCCGCCAGTGGTGATGTAAGGGCGGAAGTTGGCATATCGCTTGGCCCTAATCTTCAGTTCAAAAGGTATTTCTCCATAAACCGACTCCACGGTACGCTTGGTGTCGTATTTCCAATGGGTGGAGGTGTATTCCTCCGACCAGTTGTAGGACATGTCTCGGCTAATGAGGGTGATGCCGGGTAGCAGGCGCAGGTTGAAATACTCGCCCAGGCGCAGGTCGCCGATCACGTGGATGTGGAATCCGGGACTGTAGTACGACGTGGTGCCAAGTATAGTATGGCGGATGCTGTCGTCCTGCGTATAGTGCAGGTCGAATTTCGACTGTGTGTAGCCCACCTGTATGCCCCAGTGCAGCCTGCGGCTGTCGAAGGTGTTCAGGTTGCCTGGGCGCTCTTGTCCGTAGGCGTGGAGCATCGTCGAGGCCAATAGGATGAATATGTAGGCTAGTTTCTTCAAATGTTGCAGGAGTCGTTAAGGGTGGTGGTAATCTCGCCGCGGAGCGAATATTGCAAACTCTGGCGCACATGATCCAAATCGTTGGGATAGGTGCCCAGTATGTACATCATCTTGGTTACGGCGGCTTCAAGGGTGATGTCGTTACCGCCAATTACCCCAATGCGACTCAGCTCGCAGCTGGCCTCATACTGGCCCATGATGACAGCACCAGCCTTGCACTGGGTTACGTTGAGCACCACGATGCCTCGTTTGATGGCGTCGGCAATGGCATTGATAAACCAAGGTTCGGTAGGCGCATTGCCCGAGCCAAAGGTCTCTATAATCACACCATGCAGGTCGGGGGTGTGCAGTATGGCCTCAACCACAGTGGGAGTGATGCCGGGAAAGAGTTTGAGGACCGTGATGTTGCGGTCGAAGCTTTTGCGCACCTCCAGCGGTTTCACGGGCTTGGGAAGGAATAAGTGGGGCTTAAAGCTCAGCTTGATGGCGGCTTTAGCCAGTGAGGGATAGTTGAAGCTGCAGAATGCGTCGAAATTTTCGGCGCTCACCTTGGTGCTGCGGTTTCCGCGGTAAAGGTGGTTCTCAAAGAAGAGGCATACTTCGGGGATATAGGCCTCGCGGCACGAAGCTAGCTCTAGCGCGCAAATAATATTCTCGCGTCCGTCGCTGCGCAAAACGCCCATGGGCAGCTGGCTGCCGGTAAGGATGATGGGCTTGGAAAGGTTCTTAAACATGAAGCTGAGGGCCGATGCCGTGTAGGCCATGGTGTCGGTGCCATGCAGGATCACAAAGCCGTCGTAGTTGTCGTACTGCCGTTCAATAATCTCAGCCAGCTCAATCCAGCAGGTGGGGGTCATGTTGGACGAGTCTATGATGTTGTCCATCTGACAGGTGTCGATGGTATAGGTGCATTTCTTTAGCTCGGGAACTAGGTCGTAAATGTGGTCCATGGGAAAAGGCTTCAGCGAGCCGTTCTCGTCCTGCACCATGCCAATAGTGCCACCGGTATATACGATCAATACTTTGTTCTTCATGTTTTGCGAATTTGGGGTTAGTCTTGGTTCTCTTTTTCGAAACATTCAATCGTCTGTCGCACCTCGTCGGGCACGGGTGCGCTTGTGTTGGTAATGCGGCTATAGCCAGAGAGGACGGTGCGGCAGGTGGCGCAGATGGTTCCGTTGTCGGAATTGACCACTTGCTGGATCATCGTCACGCTCTTGTTGCCAACGCGCTCGCAATGTGTGGTGATGTGAATGTTGTCGTGATAGCGTATCTGACTGGAAAAGTCAACTTCAAAGTGGACGATCACAACGGTAAAGGTGCCTTGCTCGGGCGGAATGCCCACGGCGTCAAAATAGGCCGATTTGCCAAGGTCGAAATATTCCATAATGACGGCATTGTTGATATGCCCCATCTGGTCCACATCGTTGAATCGTATCTGTATTGGTAGTTTCATGCGTGCAATAATATATATTTTTATTATCCGAAAAATAAACCGGATAATTAATAAACGAAAAAAGGAAGCAGTTATTTTGCTTCCTTTGATTTTTTTCGTGGCATCGACTGGAATTGAACCAGTGACACAAGGATTTTCAGTCCTCTGCTCTACCAACTGAGCTACGACGCCATCGTTTCTTGAGCAATTTCTCTCTTGAAATCGGGTGCAAAAATACAACGTTTTTTTGAATTGACCAAATTTTTTTTGAAAATAATTGTCAACTTGTTGTATATAAGCGAAATATTTTTTTATTCTTTTGAATGTTGTTCCGAAAAAATGGTATTTCCGGCACTCCTTTTCCCCAAAAATAACACCATTTTGCCCCAAGTGTTCGTTATTGTTTGCTAAATTATTATTTTATCAATTGATTATAAAATGTTTAATTATGTTTTTGTGCCTTATTGGCTGTCATGTACGCCCCAGATTCATCCCCCAAGACACCCACTTCCATCGCTGATGGTGCGGTCATTCTACGGTCATCCTGCGGTGATTCTTCGCTCTATGAACCGCACAATATCCGTAGCATTACCGTAGAATGAGCGTTACTTCTCTGGTTGGTCGGTTGTGCAAGTCTTATTTTCCAGGGCGATTATTGGGCCAAATGGTTACCTTGTGTGTGCGCTAGATGAAATCCGCCTAGGGTAAAGGCTGATTTATTGAGCGGCGGTTTGGGTGTCCTTCTTTTCCTGAGCTACGAAAAGTTGGTCGATAATGAGCCAGATGGCACCTATCGTGATGGCGGCGTCGGCCACATTGAAGATGGCATTGAAGAAAACCAGCGGTTGTCCGCCTTTGATGGGAACCCATTCGGGCCAGGTGGTGTCGATGAGCGGGAAGTAGAACATATCAACCACGCGGCCTTGCAAAAATGGTGCGTATCCGCCTTCTGCGGGGAATAACTGCGCTAAATTGTAGTAGCTTTCGTTGAAGATGAGTCCGTAAAAACAGCTGTCGATAAGATTGCCTACGGCTCCCACAAATATAAGCGACAGGCAGATGACAAAGGCTGTGCGCGTGCCTTTCTTGATGCTTCGGAGCAAATACCAGAAAATTGCGCTGGCGGCCAGCAGGCGGAATATGGAAAGGCCGATCTTGCCGATTTGTCCGCCAAACGACATGCCGAAGGCAAACCCTTTGTTTTCAACAAAGTGCAGTCGGCACCATTCGCCGATCAAAGGTATGTCCTCGCCCATATACATGTGGGTCTTGACATATATTTTCACAATCTGGTCGATAATCAGAATGGCGGCAATGATGATGCCGAGAATAATGTACTGCTGTTTCTGTATCTTGGTCATAATATATATACTAAATTGTTAGTACTGATAATGATTACTTATTACGTTCATTCCATGCTTCGGCCTGTTCCACCAGTTCGTCATACCATTCTTGGCCAAAGCGACGAACGAAAGGCTCTTTGAGGTATTTGTATAGCGGTTCGCCACATTCTTTGCCTTTGGCCACGGCACATTGGCAGATGTCCCATTTGTGGTAGTTTACGGCAGTGAATTCGCCAAACACATCAACGCGAACGGGATACAGATGGCACGACACGGGTTTCTTCCAGTCTATTTTGCCATCGCGGTAGGCCTTCTCAATGGCACAGAGGGCCATGCCGTCATCGCCATAGCAGATGTAGGCGCACTCGCGGTTGTTGATGAGGGGTGTGCAGGGCTCGCCGGCATTGTCTTCAGCGGCAACGCCCTCTTCCCTAACCACTTTGATGCCTTCGGGAGTCATATAGGGTTCCACCTCGGGCATAATACGTTCCAGAATAGGAATTTCCGATTCTTCAAGGGGTGCGCCGCAGTCACCTTCTATGCAGCATTCGCCCTTGCATTTGGCCAGGTCGCAGCAGAATCTCTTCTCCGCAATATCTTCACTTATTATACAATCTTTGACTATTAGCATGGTTCTGTGGCTTAGTTGTTTAGTTGCTTAATTGCTTAGTTGTTCTAAGGGTTGGTGTTTGTGTGTTTTGTTGAGAAAGTAAGCTCTGAGGTTTGTGAGCATTTTGGCAATAATGTCAATCTCAGACTTGAGGTTTGCCAGCTCCCCTTGGGTTATGTATCCTAGATCAACAGAGATTGTTAGTTGGCAGAGTAGTTCCATTAAGGAGCCATAGGCTATTTCAATAAAATGTGCTTGTTCTTTAGGTGATGTGCGACTGCTTCCTTCTGCAATGTTTGATGGTACGGATATGCAAGCTCTCCTTAGTTGGTCGCAGATGGCGTATCGTTCTATTTGTGGATATTGGTCTAGTAGTTGGTATATTTTGACTGCTAGGTGCCTAGCACGCTGCCATACGTCTAAAGATTCGAATGTGTAAGTTATGTTTCCCATTGTTGCATTCAATGTTATCTTGAATGATTGTTTACTCTGATTATCTATCAATAGCTCTATTATTCTCCATAATCTACATGCCATTACACCCTAGAACAACTAAGCCACTAAGCCATTAAGCCACTAAGCTGATCAGCCATCTTCCTTCCCAAATAATAGGCTAGTTTGTACTTTGACTCTACCGTCCAGCCGCCTACGTGGGGGGTGAAGAGCATGTTGGGGCAGGAGAGGAGGTACTGGAGGTCGGGGTGGGTGGTGTCGATGCTGTCCTTGGCCATCTCCTCGTATTCCAGCACATCCAGGGCGGCACCGAGAATCTGCTTCTCGCGGATGGCTTCGGCCAGGTCGGCAGTCTTCACCACGGCTCCGCGCGAAGTGTTGATGAGGTAGAAAGGTTTGCTGAAAGCATGGATGAAATCATGGTTCAGCATGTAGTGCGTCTCCTCGGTGAGCGGGACATGAAAGCTCACCACGTCGGCTTCGGCTTGCAGTTGCTCTAGAGAGATTTCTTCCACATATTCGGGAGCATGGCCGGCGGGTTTGTACTTGTCGTAGGCGATGATGCGACATTCAAATCCTTGCAGTCGTTGTGCAAAAGCTCTACCCATGTTGCCTAGGCCTATGATGCCGATGGTCTTGCCCTTGATTTCAAGGCCGCGGTTCTCCTCGCGGTGCCAGATGCCTTGGCGCACTTGCTGGTCGGCATAGGCTATGTGGTTGAAGAGCGAAAGCAGCAGCCCTAGCGCATGTTCGCCTACGGCGTCGCGGTTGCCCTCGGGCGAGTTGATGCAGGCAATGCCCAGACTTTCGGCATATTCCACATCGATGGTCTCCATACCGGCACCCACCCTGCCTATGCACTTTAGGTGGCGGGCATGGTCCAGGAAGTTGCGGTCGATGATGATCTTGCTGCGCACCACCATGGCATCGAAATCTTTGATTTGCTCAAGCAAAGAGTCGTAAGTCACGGCAGTGTCGATGGTCACTTCGTGGCCGCCTTCCTCTAGCGTCTGCTGCAGGGCGGGGTGGGTGTTGTCGGTGATGAGAATCTTCATTTCATAAAAATGGTTGGGTCAACGTCGATCACTACCTTAGCTGAGCCGCCCAGCACGCCTATGCCGCCGGTGACGTTGGTGTGCAGCTGTACGGGCTCGGCAAAGATTGATGTGATTTCGTCTTGGTACTGCACGGCCTTGAGCGTCTTGTAGAAGAGGTACATGTCGCGGCTGAGAGTGTAGATTTCTAGGCGGCTTTGCGAGTTATATTCCGATCCGATGTTGGATGACCACAGGTAATATCCGCCTCGAACTTTGATGGTGTGCTCTTTGCCGTTGATGCGCTCGTCAGTGAAGAAGATGCGGTTGCCCTCGTTGTCAGGTTCGCTGATGCCTAGGTCGAAGATTTCTTCCATCCCTGTGTTGTCAAACAGCACGTTGTCATCTAGCCAAAAGTAGTTGTAATGCCAATTATCGTCTCCGTTATGACTCTCGGCGAGTCGCAGCATGTAGTAGTTGTGTTCGCCGGCAGGGTCGGAGAGTTTGAAGCTGACGTTGATGGTGCCATTAATCGATATGACGGAGTCTTGTGTGTACTCGTCCCAACGGGAGTAACGCGAGTCTTCTTCCATTGAGAATTCGATGTTTGTAATGTTGGCCTTGTTAGGAACTCGGCAACCCGAGGTGATGGTGGGCAGGCCTGCCACATTGACGCGCACCGAGATTGTGTCGCCACAATGGGGCGTATAGCCCATGTCGTAGCGGCCGTTGCCTAGATATTGGATGGTGGTGTTCAGTGGCTGTCCGTTGACGGAGGCTTCGATCTGGGCGTCGCTGATGGCACGGATGGTGTCGTTGCTGAGGAAGAAGCGGCTCTGGGTGATGCGCACCACCCAGGGACAGCCGTCGGCAGGCTCAGAGAAGAACATGATGTAGGGCGCGGTCTCCTCGCCAGTGAACTCGATTTCTTTTTCGCATGACGCAAAGGCCAATGCGGCTATTGCTATAATAATATATGTATATATTCTTTTCATGATAAATATTCTTTTTCGGGGTTAGAATTTCCAAGTGTAGCTGATGGAGGGAATGATGGGGAAGATGCTCAGCTGGCGCAGCGATTTATAGCTCACATAGTCACGGCCGTCCCACACACTATCGTAGGCTGAGTAGATCATGTAGGGGTTCTGGCGGTTGTAGAGGTTATAAACGCTGAGGTTGATGGTGCGTTTGCCATGTTTGAGCTTCTTGTGGAAGTTGAGGCTGGCGTCCAGTCGGTGGTAGTTGGGCATGCGGTAGTTGTTGCGGTTGCTGATGTAGCCCACTTCGTTACCCCAGTAGTAGCCGTAGTCGTTGACTATGCCGTCGCCGACATCCACGTCCTGCATGGCCAGCGTGGTGGCGTTACCGGTGCTGAACACCCAGCTGATGCTGGCGTCAAAGTTCTCACTGAACTTATAGGTGGCCACGATGCTGATGTCGTGGCGGCGGTCATACTTGGCGGGGAATACGCGGCCGTCGTTAATCAGGTTGCCGGGGCGGTCAAACTTGCGGTCGGTGTGGCTCCAGGTGTAGCCGATCCATCCGGTGAAGCGGCCCAGGGTCTTTTGTGCCAGGAACTCTATGCCGTAGCTCCATCCGCGGCCCATGGCCACTTTGTCTTCCCAACCCTGCGAACTGCCCCAGAACGAAGCTCCGTCTTTGTATTCCAACAGGTTATTCATATATTTATAATAGCCTTCCACCGAGAGGTTGAGCGAGTCCATCAGATTGTAGAACAGGCCGGCGGCCACCTGGTTGGAATTCATGGGCTTGATGCGTGCCGTTACGGGCACCCACAGGTCGGTGGGCAGACTCAGATTGCTGTTGCTCAGCAGGTGCAGGTACTGGGTCATATAAGCATATCCCACTTTGGCCGAGAGGCGGTCGTTGATCAGTATGCGGCCGCTGAGGCGGGGCTGGATGCTGGGGTAGAAGGTGTTCTGCACGGCAAAGCCGGTAAAGTTCAGGCCGGCATTCACTTTCAGCCAGTCGTTGATGCGCCAGTCGTCTTCGGCATAGGCCATCACCTCGTTGGCATGCACTATGCTCATGCCTATCACGGTGTCGAGGTGCTCGTTGTGATAGATGCTGCTATCCACCATCTTGAGGCTGGAGGTCTCGGGGGTGAAGATGTGGTGCATCACCTGGCCGCCAAACTTGATAGAGTGGTCGGGGGTGGGCGCATAGTCGAAATCTACTCGGCCAGTGATGTCCTGGATGCCCGATTTGTAGCTCATGGTATAGTCCTCCATATACAGCGGGGACACAAATTCGGTGCCCAAGCTCAGGTCGTTGCGATAGCGGGTGTAGGAGCCGGTGACGTTCATGTACATCTTGGGGGTGAGCTCGTAGTTCCAACGCAGGCTGCTCACGATGTTGCCCCAGTTGTAGTTGAGTTTCAAGTAGTCTTTCTCCACCGAACTGAAGCGATATTGCACTTTGGCATAAAGTGCGTCGTCGCCCATATAGTAGCTGGCATACAGTCGGCTGCGGTCGTTGAACTTGTGCGTCACTTTGGCGTTGAGATCGTAGAAGTAGTAGCCGGCACGATATTTACCTTCGCCTTCAGCAGCTGTCACCAATGCCAGTATGGGCTGTAGTAGGGCGTCGCCATAGGTGCGTCGGCCAGAGATGGAAAAAGTGGTCTTCTCTTTGATGATGGGTCCTTCAAAGTTGAACTTGGCCGAAATCAGGCCCACGCTCAGGCCGCCGTGGTATTCTTTGTCGTTACCGTTGTTGGTGGTGATGTCCAGCACGCTGCTCAGACGGCTGCTGAAATGGGCGGGAAAACTACCTTTGTAGAGGCTGATGTTCTTCACGGCATCAGAGTTGAAGGCCGAGAAGAAACCGCCCAGGTGGTTCACATTGTACATGGGCACACCGTCTAGCAGGAACAGGTTCTCGTCCGGGCCGCCGCCGCGCACATACATGCCGCTGGTACCCTCGCTGCCACTCTGAACGCCGGGCAGCAGCTGCACGGCCTTGATGATGTCGGTCTCGCCAAAGAGCACCGGCACGGCCTTCACCTGTTCCACAGGAATCTCGATGAGGCTGGTCTGCGAGCTTTCCACATGTTCGGTTCTGTGGTCGGTGATGGTCACCTCTTGCAGCATCAGCGAACTGTTCAGCTTCACGTCGATTCGCTGGTCTTTGCTTAGGTCCACTTTGATGTATTGGGTTTCACAGCCCACAAAAGAGTAGCGCAGCACTGCCTTCTCACCTTTGAGGGTGAGAGTGTAGCGTCCATGCTGGTTGGTAGTGGCACCTTTCTTTGAGATGGTGTCGTAGATGGTGGCACCAATCAACGTCTCGCCTGTCTTTTGGTCGGTGATAGTACCGTTGATGGTGTGCTGGGCCCATGTGACGGTCGTCATCATAAGAGCCAACACGATGAAAAGAGTTTTCTTCATAAGATTTTTAGTTTTTGATTTTTAGTTTTTATTCGCTTATATAACGAATAAAGTATAGTTTTCTTACAATAATGACTACAATAAATCTTCAGGTTTGGCATGCACACCGGGATCTATGCTGGTGGGCGCGGGATTTTCGGGTGCTATGTCGGCAGGAGTGTTGTTAGGCGCTTCGTTGGCCAACTCGTGCTTTTTCTTCTTTCTGTGCCGTTCGCGTTTGTGTTCCTCAATGGTTTCTCCGGCCACAATGCCTGTGGGTACGGCAATGATGGAGTAACCCAGCAGCATGACCACCACCGACACAAATTGCCCTAATGAGGTCACAGGCGTGATGTCGCCATAACCCACTGTGGTGATGGTGACTACTGCCCAATAGATGCCTCGAGGGATGCTGGAGATGGCAGGATTCTTGCTGCCTTCGATGCCATACATGGTGGAACCGAGAATGATGGCCATCACAAAAACAAAGAGCATGAATACCAATATCTTGATAAAACTTCGTTTGAGTGCGTTGACCATAAAGAGACTTTCGTCGATGAATTTCTGCATTTTGTAAATGCGGAAAATACGCAGCACACGCATCAGTCGCAATGCCGATAGGGTAGTGGCGGCAGGGAAAAACGGACTCAGATAGGCCGGGAAGATAGACACCATGTCGATGATTCCGAAAAACGAGGTGAGATATGGCTTGGGCTTGTCCAGACAATAGATTCTCAGGTAGAATTCGAAGGTGAACAGGATGGTGAACATAAATCCGATTACGCGCAAAATGGCCACAAACCAGTTGAAATGGTGTGTGGTGTCAATGCCGTCGGCCAGGGTGCCGTCAATCACCGCCGTGTTGCCGCTGGCATCTATAATGGTGTCGGTCACGGCGTTGTTCGACAGCATGATGGAGGTCATGTTCTCGAATTCGGGCGTGATGGCAATACTTTCCATAATGATGACCAAGATGTTGATGGTGATGAGCACCAGCAGCCACACATCGAACTTCTTTCCTCGCGGAGTGTCGGCCTTGAAGATGATGTCGTATATCTCCTGCTTGGTCAGATTGCGCAGTCTTTTGGGCAGCAACACTTCAAAAAGTGCGCGGTGCATGATGTCGCCAATAAACTTTAGGATGTCCAAAGCAATTTTGCGATAAGGAATCTCGCGTATCCCAACAATCAGCTGGCCAATTTTCTTTGTCAGTAATTGAAATAAGCGTTTCATTTCTTACGAATTATTAATGTTGAAGAACGTGGGTGGGTGAGCTGTTGCGCCACACGCATTACCTGCTCGGGCGTAACCTTACGATAGATTTCTGGCTCGGTGTTCACCAAATCTATGTCGCCCAGCATTTCATAAAAGCAAAGTCCCAACGCGCGGTCGGCAGCTTTGTATTGCGAATACACAAAGGTGTTCTCGTATTTGTTGGCCACCTTCTCCACTTCGTGCGCGCTCACCAGCTCGTGTTGCAGGCGCTCAATCTCCTCGTCGATAGCTAGCTCTGCTTGCTCAAAAGTGGTGTTGTCGCATAGGCGGCCGCTCACTACAAATAGACCTTCGTCCAATTCGCCCGTGATATAGGCGTTTATCTCGGTAAAGAGCTGTTGCTCCTGTACAAGGTGTTGGTACATGCGCGACGAATGTCCGTTGCTCAGTATATCGCTAATCATGTCATACACATAGTAGTCGGCCGACTGGTGGTCGCACATGCGCCAGGCTTTGTAAATGGCGTTGTTCGGCACATCTCGCTCCACTTCTAGTCGGCGGGCTTCGGTCTGCTCCTGCTCTTTGGGCAGTGCTGTTGTGGGCTTTTCGTTATCGGGACGGATGTCGCCAAACAGGCGTTCCACCATGGCGAAGGCTGCTTGTTCGTCGATGTTGCCGGCAATGGCCAGGATGGCGTTGTTGGGCTTGTAGTATTGGTTGAAGAAGTTGCGCACATCGTCCAGGGTGGCTTCTTGCACATGCTTGATGTCGGCCCCTATGGTGCACCAACGGTAGGGGTGAGTCTTATAGCAGAGCGGACGCAGCAGCATCCACACGTCGCCGTAAGGCTGATTCATATATCGTTGGTTATATTCTTCTGTTACAACCTTCTGTTGCACGTCCAGCACATTCCAATGGTTGTCCGCTATGTCCCACTCCCCTCGCATCCTGTCGGCCTCAAGTGTCAGGGCCTGTTCAAGATGTTGGGCGGGAATGGTCAGATAGTAGTTGGTGTAGTCGTTGTTGGTAAAGGCGTTGCTCTCGCCGCCCATGGCATCTACCTCTAGATCGTAGTCGGGAAAGCGCTTTGTTCCGCCAAACATCAAATGCTCGAATAGGTGGGCAAAGCCGGTACGGTCGGCCCGCTCGTTGCGTGACCCGACTTGGTATAACAAGTTAACAGTCACCAGCGGAGTGGTGTCGTCGCGATGAAGGATCACCTTCATCCCATTGTCCAAAATCTTCTTTAAATAAGAAATCATAAATAAAAAAACGCATCACCTCGATTATTATTGCATAAGCCCCCAATATTATTTTCTCAAGCCGCCCTTTTTCACCTTCCAAATGGTCAGTGTAGCTCCAGTGTTCCTCCAGTGTAGCTCCAGTCTAAGTATAGTTTCACTTTCGTCGTAGCTCCGAAGAAGCTCCGAAGAAGCACCGTCGCTGCCGACGGAGTTCATTCGAGGCTTTACCCTTGTCACTTGCCTCCTTTTTCGGTGCTAAAAATGGCGATGTCGGCTTGGGTTGGTTGATTGTAGCAGAATGGTAAAAAAAATATTGTTAAATAAGAAAAAAAACGTATCTTTGCAAATCAATAGTTTCCTTGGCCAGTCGATGAAAAAATATGTGACTGACCGTGGCATCGCCGTGTAAAACAGTATGATACGTTGCATATTGTTTTATTGATAAGGCATGCTATAAACGTTTAGATAATAAGTAATTTTATATATTATGAAGATTTCTGTAGCAGGTACCGGTTATGTCGGTCTTAGTATTGCCACTCTTTTGGCTCAACATAACGATGTTACAGCAGTTGATATTGTGTCTGGACGTGTGGAGTTGGTGAATCGTAGAAAAAGCCCCATACAAGATGAATATATCGAGCGTTTCTTCGCCGAAGACCTCCAACTACGTAAAGGCGAGGCAAAGTCCGACTTCATCCTCAAAGAGTGCTTAAATCTGAAGGCCACCACCGATTGGCAGGCCGGCTATGCTGGTGCTGAATATGTGGTAATTGCCGCTCCCACCAATTACGATAGTGTGAAGAATTTCTTCGACACTTCTGCCGTGGAAGATGTGATTCAGAAGGTGATGCAAGTGAATCCCGATGCCATTATGGTTATCAAGAGCACCATCCCTGTAGGCTATACCGAGAGCGTAAGAGCTAAGTTCAATACCGACAAGATTATGTTCGCTCCCGAGTTTTTGCGCGAGAGCAAGGCCCTCTACGACAATCTTTATCCCAGTCGTATCATCGTGGGTTACCGTCAGGGCGATGACCAATTGGCTGCCAAAGCCCGCCAGTTTGCCCAACTGATCAAAGGCGGGGCCATCCAGGAAGAAATCCCGATGCTGGAGATGGGCTCTACCGAGGCTGAGGCCGTGAAACTCTTTGCCAATACATATCTGGCTCTGCGTGTGAGCTACTTCAATGAGTTGGATACTTATGCCGAGCTGAAAGGTCTCGACACGCAGCAGATTATCAATGGTGTGTGCCTCGACCCCCGTATCGGCACCCATTATAATAACCCCAGTTTCGGCTATGGTGGCTATTGCCTGCCCAAGGACACCAAGCAGCTGCTGGCCAACTATGCCGATGTGCCTCAGAATATGATGAGCGCCATTGTTGAGAGCAACCGCACCCGCAAAGATTTTATTGCTGATCAAGTGCTGAAAAAAGCAGGTTGGTACGACTATTTTACCAATAACCAGTATATCCAACAGCCAACAGTTAACGGCGAACAGCCTGTTACCGTTGGTGTCTATCGCCTGACGATGAAGAGCAATAGCGACAACTTCCGTCAGTCGAGCATTCAGGGTGTGATGAAGCGCGTGAAGGCCAAAGGTGCCAAGGTGATTATTTATGAGCCCACCTTGGAGAACGGCAGCACTTTCTTCGGCAGCGTGGTGGTGAACGATCTTGCTACATTCAAACAGCAGTCAAACGCCATCATTGCCAACCGCTACGACGACTGCTTGGATGATGTGTCCGAGAAGGTCTATACCCGCGATATCTTCAAGCGCGACTAAAATTTCTAATTACTCATTACTAATTTCTAATTCCTCATGCACTGGTTCGTCCTCCGTTGTTCCCCCGGCAAAGAGATTGCCTTGCAGCAGTCTATCCAAACCCGGTTTGGTGTCGAGTGCTTCGTTCCCATTGAACGGAAACGACAGCACGACAACCACGGACGATTCGTGTGGCGTGAGCGTTGTGCGCTCAGCAGTTATATCTTTGTTCGGACCGAGAAGGAGGTATTCTACACCATTCCCAAGACAATCACTTCCGTCCATGCCATGATGCGCATGGAGGAAGGATTTTGGCATCTGGTGATAGTGAACGACAAGGCGATGTCCGACTTCATCCGTGTGTCGGGCAACAAAGAAGAACGCGCCGTATATCTTGATCCGGCCAAACTCCACTTCAAAAAAGGCGACCGAGTACGTGTGATAGGCGGCTCTTTTACCGGCGTCGAAGGCTATTTCATGCAGATTGGTGGCAAACATGAAAAACGTGTGGTCATCCAACTCGACCAGTTTATAGCCGTCAGCACCGCCGCCATCCCCGCCGCCCTAGTCGAGAAGATTTAGCAGTTTATGAAGTTTTGCAGTTAATGAAGTTATGAGTTTTGTAGTTAATGAAGTTATGAAGTTATGAGTTTGGCAGTTTAGTAGTTTAGAAGTTTATGAGGTTATGAGTTTACTGGTATAAGTTTAGATGCTTAATTGTTTAGCAGTCCGCGCCATCCCAACTTTCCACTTTCAATTTTCCACTTTCCACTTCCCCAAGAATGGTCTCTCCAAAAGTTAGTATTGTAGTCCCTGTTTACAACGTTGAAAAATATATAGAGCGTTGTGCAAGAAGTCTGTTTGAACAAACAATGGCAGACTTGGAGTTTGTTTTTGTTGATGATTGCTCGCCGGATAAAAGCATGGATATTTTGCATCAGGTGTTGCAGGATTATCCTCACCGGCAGTCGCAAGTGACGATTGTCCGTCACGAAGTGAATAAGAATCTGGCGGTTTCCCGCAAGGATTCTGCCTATGCGGCTACGGGCGAGTTCTTGATGTTCGTCGATAGCGACGACTTTTTGGAACTGGATGCTGCCGAATTGCTGTACAATAAGGCTATAGCAGAAGGTGCTGACCTTGTGACGTGTGGCGCGTTCCACTATTCGGCCGACAAAGTAAATATCATCAATCCGGCCAATAATGAAATGGGTGAGTACGGCGCTAATGTTCGTGAGGATACCCTTAACCGCAATGTCTTTACCAGCGTTTGGGCAAAGCTTGTGCGTAGAGAGGTGATGATGAAGGAAGGTGTGGTTTGGCCTGTGCGTGGCTTTTCTGAGGATGTGATAGTCTCGGTTATGATGGTGTATTATTCAAATCGCATCGTTAGCATAGAGGACAATCTCTACCATTATTGCTATAATGAAACCTCTTTTATGGGCGACGTAAGTTTGGCAAAAATGGAAAGCAATTGTCGTGATTCTATGGAGAATTATAAGGTTTTTGCCGAATTCTTCGAAAAGGAGAATTTGGAAGAACAGTATCCCATGGCGCTGCTTAGATACAAAGTTGGTATCAAGGCTCAATTGGCTATTCTGGCCAACAACAGGCAGCGTCGAATGGAATATCGCACCACTTTCCCCGAGATTGACAAACATTATTTCTGGGGTAGTGACGGCTATCGTCCATCATTGAAAGAACGATTTCGCATTGCCGCCTGGTGGCTGGGCCTCATGCCTCGATTCCACCGAATCATTGATTCTCGACACGTAAGACCAACGAATGCCCCACTGTGTCTTTACATGAAGTGTTCGTATAAGTAATCAGTAGCTATGCCAAAAGTATCTTTTATCGTTGCCGTTTATAATGTTGGTCAATATATCCAAGAGTGTGTGAGGAGTTTGTATGCTCAGACATTGGACGATATTGAGGTTGTGCTTGTTGACGATTGCTCGCCCGACAATAGTATTGAGCTGGCTATGCAGGCACTTGAAGATTTCCCTGCTCGCAAGGATCAGGTGAAGGTGGTTCGCCATAGTCGGAATATGGGTCTGCCTCAGGCTCGTCATACCGGTGTTGATGCGGCGACAGGCGATTATGTCATGTTCATTGATGGCGACGACTATATCGATACAGAGTTGGGTGAGTTGATGTATCTTCAGGCGCAAAAGGATGCAGCAGATCATGTGTTTTGTTGCTATCTGAACTTTACACCTACAAGTGAGCGTTTTATGAGCATTGTGCGTCAGGATTCGGCTGGCAATACCGACAAGCTAAGGGATGATGTGCTGAATCGTGTCGTTGTGCCGTTCCTGGTGGGTAAGCTGACCCGCAGAGAGCTTTTCTATTCGCACGATATCATTTGGCCTACCTGCAATATGGGCGAAGACTCTGTGCTTTCCCCCCAGTTGGCTTATTGGGCAAAGAAAATCACCCACATCACCCAAGCAGCCTATCATTATCGTACCAATCCTCAGTCGTTGTCCAACGGATATACGGCCGATTTGTGTGTGAGTCGAAGAAATGAATTCTCCGAGAATATCGAGCTGTATTTCAAATTTCTTGAGCGAGAGGGCGTAGCAGAGAAATACTGGTATGGCATATTGTCCAACAAACTGCGCGCAAAAAATAGGTTGCTGCCCGTGGTGGGCAATTGGAAATATAGGAAGATGTGGCTCGACACTTATCCTGAAGTGAATAAGACCGTATTTTGGGGCGATAAGAATTTCCGTGCCACCTATCATGAGCGCTTGTGGTTCTTGATAGTGCTTTTCGGCTTTTACCCCATCATCGAAAAACACCGCCTCAACCATTACTATGTCCCCCATGGCGAATGGATTTAAATGTTAGTCAATAGTTAGTGTTATGAATTATATCAACTCAAAGTTGCTCAGAAATATCTATCTTTGGGTCTGGGTTCGTCCTTCCCAGTTGGTACAATTGGTGCGTCATCCCGAGTTTTATACTTCGCCAACATATTATCCCGAATATCCCGAACGACTGCGCTCCCATGTCAGTCAGTTCTTCAATCAGGTGGGCGAGATTCTGCGCTTTGGCCGTATCAATACGTTGTATTTCCTGTGTGGCTATGATGTGAAGACCCGCAAGGAACAGAAAGAGTATGTCCATTATAATACATTTATGTATAGGCGCGTCGAATTGAATCTCATGCACAAAGATAGTAGTGCTTGCATTCTGCGCGACAAGATGCTTTTCGCCATCTTCTTGGAAGGATTAGGACTGAAAGGCCCGAATATTCGGTATTATTATGATAACGGCCAGCTGTTCCGCTTTGCCGACAAGTCGGTGGCGGATGAGGCTTCGTTTCTGCACGATAATCGTGTGCTGTTCTGCAAACCGCTTGACGGACAGTGCGGCAAAGGCATCTTTGTGCTAGAGGTAAAAGACGGACGATTGTTTATAGGCGATGAAGAGCTTACATTTGAACAGCTGAGAGAGCGGATGGCGGGGCGGTACATCCTTCAGGATTTTGTCAAGCAGCACCCCGCTATGGCACATCTGCATCCGCAGTCAATCAATACAATCCGATTGCTGACGGTGCGGAGTCTGAAAGATAATGAGATTCACTTTATGCCCTCAATCCTCCGTATCGGCACAGGCGCCAGTGTGGTGGATAATACCACTCAGGGCGGATTGGCCATAGGCATCCATCTGGATAACGGTTATCTGAAACATTATGGGTTCTTCAAGCCCCGTTTCGGCACCAAGGTGGAGAGTCATCCCGACAGCCATGTGAAATTTGATGAATTCCAGATACCCTTCTTCGAGGAAGCCAAGCAACAGGCAAAGCTCATCCATTCCATGCTCCCCGACATCCATTCTATTGGTTGGGATATCGCCATTGGCGAGGATGGACCTTTGTTTATCGAAGGCAACGACAACTGGGAGATCACCGGTCCCCAAACCTGCAACGGCGGCTTCCGCAAATACTTCACCGAATATTTCTTCAAGTAACCTATTGGGTGTTTGAGTATATTGGTATATTAGTATATTAGTATAAAGGTATAGGGGATATCAGTAGTGAGGCAGGATGGCAGCTTGCTTTCCTCCCAGCCCCATGGATCTGCTTAAGAAGAAAACGCTGCGACAAGTAAAATCACAAATTCACCAATTCTGGAAAAATTGACTGCGCCGCCACGCCTTTCGCTTGTAGGAGGGGTCGAGGGTGGCATTTAAAAACAAAAACAATATGAAATTAGGCTTTGTAAAACCAACATATCCCAGCGAGCAGCGAGTGGCGCTCCTGCCCGAACATATAACCGATGACTATGAGAATGAATTGGTCATCGAGACCGGCTTCGGTGCCAATCTTGGCATCTCCGACGCTGAGTACGAAAAGAAAGGATGTCGGATTGATACTCGAGAGAATATTTTCAAGACGTTAGACACTATCTTCTGCCTTAAGCTGTTGCAACCTCAGGACTACGACATGATCCGTGATGGACAGATGATTATTGGATGGACTCATCCCACGGGATCAGGTACTGAGTTCTACAAGAATATTGCTTGCAAGAAAAAGCTGAAGGTCATCGACCTCGACAATATCTATCCCACTGCCCATTTGGGCGATTTGCATATCCCAGTGCCTTTCATCAAGAAGAACTTTGTGTGGAAAAACAGTTTCTATGCCGGTGTGGCTAGCACGCAGCATGCCTTGTTCCATTTCGGATTATATCCTAATTCTGATACCAAGGTGGCTATTCTGGCTAGTGGAAGTGTCTCCCAGGGTGCCTATTCCTATATATCTAAATATAATGTCGATCTGCGCTTGTTCTATCGCAAGACCATGAATGAGTTTTACGAGACCATTGGCGATTATGATATCATCATTAATGGTATCGAAGTTGATGGCACTGTCGATCATATCATCACCGAGGAACAATTGAAACAGGTGAAACGTGGTTGCCTGGTGATTGACGCAGCGGCCGATGCCGGCAATGCTATTGAAGGCACTCGCTATATGTCCATTGCCGACCCAATGTATGAGAAAGACGGACTCTATTTCTACGAGGTGAACAATGCCCCCTCGTTGCTGTATCGCAATACTAGTTTCGAGATTAGCAAATCCTTCTCCGAATGGGTCTATAAGAAAGATGTCTCCCGCTTCTGGTCCCTCTTCCCGGAGGATTAGCGTGTGGGAGGTATTGGGTTTAGTGGTTTATCAGTTTATTAGTTTAATTGTTGAGTCGCTTAGTCGTTAAGTAGCGTAGTCGTCAATAACCCATCTAGAAAGCCCCCAAAAATTCACCGCGTCAGCCTAACTTTCCACTTTCCACTTTCAGTTTTCCACTTTCCACTCTCCCGCGTCATCCCTCCGTTCCCATAAAACAACGGCTCCCGCCCCAGTCCACGTTCACGTCCACGTTTACGTTTAAAAAAACCGCAATGAAACTTTTCAGCTCTCTTCATCAAAAGATAGAAGGCACCGGCCTGGATACCCTTTACATCTATTATCATCGTCATAGAGGTCGTGGACGCGAAGCCGTCATTCGTGACTATTTGGGCGACAATGTTTCCGAGAAAGAAATCAAACGAATCTCTCGCCGTATGCGCTATGCTTTTCTGCGCTATGGCTGGAAGTTCGACGAGTATTTCGAATGGCATTTTGAAGAATTGACCCATAAAGAGCGTAAGTCGTTTGTACCCGATCTGCATAAAGACTATTTCTGCGATATGATCAATCCCAAACAGGGGATTAAGGTCTTCATGGATAAGGGTCTTACTTATCTGAAATTCAAGCCTTTCTATAAGCGTGATGTCTGTGCTGTGAAGTCTTGGGAGAAGGATGGTTCTGCGTTTGCTGATTTCATTCATCGTCATCCTACTTTTATCGTCAAGCCCCTCACGGCCTCCATGGGCAATGGGGTACAGATTTTTAGAGATAGTAATGCTTCGGCGGCAGAAGATATCTGCAAGTCTTATCCCGAAGGACTCATAGCAGAAGAGTTGATAGAACAGGTGGATGAACTGAAAGAGGTCTTCCCTCATTCGGTAAATACGGTGCGTATCACAACGTTGATTTTGAAGGACGGGACGGTTATCCTACATCCCTTTATCCGTTTCGGCCGTGGGGAGAATATCGTTGACAATGGCGGACAAGGCGGTCTGTTCTGCGCTATTGATCCAGCGACAGGTCGTGTTACCGCTGTCCGCGATAAGCATAGCAGGGCTTTTGAACAGCACCCCGAGACCGGCCATCAACTCATTGGATTCACAGTCCCCCGATGGAAAGATGCCTGTGATTTGGCCCTTCAATTGGCACAGGTATATCCCGAATGCCGATACGTCGGTTGGGACTTGGCCCTCACCAATGACGGCTGGGTGATGGTGGAAGGCAACTCCCGTGGCCAGTTTATCGGCTTCCAACTCCCCGCCCTCAAAGGCTTCCGCTCCGAATTCGAACAACTCAAATCCCGCCTGTAGCCCCAACCACTCAACCTACTCTCAACTTTCCACTATCAGTTTTCCACTTTCCACTTTCCAAATCGGCCCCCGCCCAAAGTTTACGTTCACGTCCACGTCAAAGAAGTCCACGTTTACGTTAAAAAAATCTTGTTGGATTTTTTTGTTATTTAAATAATTTTTCTTATCTTTGCAACGATGAAACTATACGGAAATTCCCCTATGGTATCGTTATACCCGCTTGAGTAACATGAGCTTAGCTATTCGAGCGGGAAATACAATATACCCCATTGCCTATCTTTCATGTATTTTATATTCCCGCTCTATTTGTAAAATCATTATGTCGGATTGCAAATCAGCCAGAAATTTTGAACTCATGAAACCCGCTATACTTCCTCTCTTTGTTTTCGCCCTACTTTCCATCACCGCTTGCCGTTCAGTAGATGAGATGGCGTATTTTGCCGATGCGCAGCGCGACAGTGCGCAGGCTATTATCACAAACTACACCACGACTATCCACCCCGGCGACCTCCTCAACATCTACGTCAACAGTCTGACTCCTGAGTCAGTTATTCCTTTCAACCAAGAGACCCATACTTTGGCAGCACAAGCAAGCAAAGCCAATGTCGTCGATACCACACATAGATCCGTCATCACTGAGAAAATGCTCTCAGAAAACCTTTCGACAAGTAAACAAACCAACACCTATGGTTATCTTGTTGACGAGTATGGCTACCTGTTAATGCCTATTATCGGTAAGATGAAAGTCGTAGGCATCACTCACGACTCCTTGCAGAATCGAATCCAGAACTTCCTTAGAGACGGAGGTTACATCAACGATGCCGTCGTAACCGTTTCCAATACCAATTTCCGAGTTTCTGTTGTGGGTGAGGTGACAGTGCCGCGAGAACTCCATGTCCAAGGCAACCGACTCACTATTTTAGAGGCAATAGCTATGTGTGGCGACCTCACCATGGATGCCGTCCGAGATAATGTCGTTGTCATGCGCATGCAAGGTGGTCAGTCCACCCCGATTGTCCTTGACCTCACCAGCCAATCCCTCTTCAACTCCCCCGCCTATTACCTCCAAACCAACGACATCGTCTATATCGAACCCAACAAAAAGAAAAAGAGAATCGCCACCCGTGACGAGACCTGGCCCAAATATGCCGAGTTCTGGGTCGCAGTTGGTGCGGCGGTAGTAAATATTGGACGTGCAAATTGGGCGTTATTACGTCAGAGATAAATCCAGACTCCTATACAAAAGCCAATCATTTTTTGTCAAAGTAGGTTTCAAGTTCAAAGTTTCAAGAAAAAAGTCATTCCTTACTTTAAACAACAACCTTTGTCCCTTATCTTTATAACTAGGTATCCCAATTAATTACCTTCACCAGCTATGAAAAAGCGAACTTCCCCAAGCGAACAGACAAAAGCCAACGATTCCCAAGCGAGAGCAGATGCCAAGTTTCATTTGGACTATGCCGAGCGTCAGAATCGTCAGCGACCAACGGGAGCTAACAGTCAAAAGCAAATAGAGATTATGCTAGAGCTTCTCCGCGCTGCTGTCCTTGACCGCGACCCAGTTCTCGACCCCGCAGTCAACGTAGATTGGGATGATCTCATGGATCGAGCTTCTAAGCAAGGCATTTTGGCCTGGGTCTATGATGGTATTAGCAAACTCCCCAAAGAACAGCAACCTCCCCGCCAACAACGCATCAACTGGGCACTATCTGCGCAGGAAATATGGGATAGATATCACAAGCAGAAAGAGGTATTGGCAGATATGGTCAGGGTGTGTGATGAGAATGGAATGAGAATGTTGCTGCTCAAGGGTATCGGATTGTCAGAATTATATCCCAAGCCAGAGTCCAGACCTAGTGGAGACATTGATGTGTTTTTTTACGATGATTTTGAGAAGGCGAATGATTTATTAGGTAGAGACGGATTTGTACATTGGGGGAAACATGATGAGTGGCAGATAGGAGGCATAGAGATAGAAAACCATAAAAACTTCATTAATGTCGATTCAAAAAGACAGCGTAAGATAAATCAATTTCTTCTTGATAGTACACGGGATTCGTATCCAACGGAATTTGGCTTTTCCCTTTTTCCTCCTGAAGTAAATTTTATTTTCCTTATGCTGCATGCAATGGAACATTTTGAGTCGGCATATCCTGTGTCGTATAAAACCATATTGGATTTAGGTATGTTCTTGTTGAAGAATCAAGATGTCATGGATCCAAGGTGTCTATTTGTTATTCTCAAAAAATTTCGTCTCGAAAAGTCTTTCGAACTTTTGTTACAGTTATCAGAATATTTATTGGGAATAAGGTTTTCTTCATTTCATATTACTACAGTACCAAGTCATGACTTTGAGAAAGCTATTGATTCAATCAATACTAGATGTTTAGATTTGCGAATGAATCATGGCAGTGATTATGGAATTCTATATATATGGAGTCTTGTACGCCAATACAGTAAGATGCGTTGGAAGTATAAGTATTTGATGGTGTCAAAACTCTTTTTGTTAAAAAAGAGTTTGGCTCCTATAATTCAGCCGTCAATACTAAATAATTATAGAAAGTTAAAACAAAATATTTTTAGTACAAATAGTTAATATTTATTATGGATTATCGTCAGTTAGTCTTTCCTTCTAATTCTTTATTTTTGGTCACTGGAGCTGCTGGATTTATTGGAAGTAATTTGTGTGAGGCTATTTTGTCTCTTGGATACAGAGTCAGAGCATTGGACGACCTTTCTACAGGGAAACAAGAGAATATTGACATGTTCCTTTCTCACCCTAATTATGAGTTTATTAAAGGTGACATTAAGATTTTAGATACGTGTATGAGGGCTTGTCAAGGTGTGGATTATGTTCTAAATCAAGCTGCCTGGGGTTCTGTCCCTCGTTCAATTGAGATGCCTCTTTTTTACTCGCTGAACAATATCCAAGGTACGCTCAATATGCTGGAGGCTGCTCGTCAGAATGGTGTGAAAAAGTTTGTTTATGCGTCATCATCTTCGGTGTATGGCGATGAACCCAATCTGCCAAAGCGAGAAGGTGTTGAAGGTAATCTTCTTTCTCCTTATGCAGTGAGCAAGCGTTGCGATGAGGAGTGGGCCAAACAGTATACGCGTCATTATGGATTGGATACCTATGGCTTACGTTATTTTAATGTTTTTGGTCGTCGACAAGATCCAGATGGTGCTTATGCTGCCGTAATACCCAAATTTATTAAGCAATTGATTAATGGTGAAAAATGCCGTATCAATGGTGATGGGCGACAATCTCGTGATTTTACTTATATTGAGAATGTCATTGAGGCTAATTTGAAGGCATGTGCGGCTTCGCATGAGGCTGCTGGACAGGCGTTCAATATTGCTTATGGCGGTAGGGAGTACCTTATTGACATATACTATGGTCTTACTAAGGCTCTCGGTGTAGATGTGGAGCCTGAATTTGGCCCTGATCGTGCAGGTGATATCAAGCATTCTAATGCAGATATTTCGAAAGCAAAGACTCTGTTAGGTTATGACCCTGAATGGAGTTTCGAACGTGGTATAGCCGCAGCTATCGATTGGTATAAAAATAATCTTTAAATTGAACCTAAATACACGTTATTTATGAAAGATACAAAAATTTGTGTTGTAGGCCTTGGCTATGTTGGCCTTCCTTTGGCTCGTCTTTTCTCCACTAAGTATCAGACCATTGGTTTTGATATGAATGCAAAACGTTGCGAAGCGCTCATGGCTGGTCATGATGCAACGCTTGAGGTGAGTGATGAATTACTCCAGGATGCGATTAACAATCATGGTTTCATCTGCACGGCAGATATAGAAAAGATTCGTGATTGCAATTTCTATGTAGTTGCTGTACCCACACCTGTAGATGAGAACAACAACCCCGACCTCTCACCACTATATGGTGCGTCAACTACTGTGGGCAAGGTTATTTCAAAAGGTGATGTAGTGGTTTATGAATCTACTGTTTATCCAGGAGTAACCGAGGATGAATGCATTCCCGTGGTAGAAAAAGTGTCTGGTTTAAAGTTTAATGTTGATTTCTTTGCTGGATACTCTCCGGAGCGCATCAATCCAGGCGACAAGCTCCACACGGTTGAACACATCAAAAAGGTTACATCAGGTTCCACTCCTGAGATTGGTCAATATGTCAATGAGGTTTACTCATCTGTCATCACCGCGGGTACCCATCTCGCACCTACTATGATGGTTGCTGAGGCGGCTAAGGTTATCGAGAACTCTCAGCGTGACATCAACATTGCTTTCGTCAACGAACTCTCGCACATTTTCACCAAGATGGGTATCGACACTCTTGATGTTCTTGAGGCTGCAGGCACCAAGTGGAACTTCCTTCCTTTCCGTCCGGGTCTTGTTGGAGGCCATTGCATCGGTGTCGATCCTTACTATCTGGCACAATGTGCTCAACGTCATGGTCACAATCCTGAGATTATCCTCGCTGGTCGTCGTATGAATGATGGTATGGGTGAGTATGTGGCTACTGAGACGGTCAAGCACATGCTCAAAAAAGGTATTCAAGTATTGAATTCAGATCTTTTGATTTTAGGGTTCACATTTAAAGAGAATTGTCCTGATGTTCGCAATACTAAGGTCATTGATATTTACAAAACGCTCAAAGAATATAATGTAAATGTCACAATCTACGACCCATGGGCCAATCCGGCTATTGCCATGCATGAGTATGGTGTTGAGGTTGTTAATGAACTTCCCAATAAAAAATTTGATGCTTGCATTGCTGCTGTAGCTCATTCGAAATTCGATGGGTTGGATGTGCTGAACCTGCTGAATGAGAAACATGTCATTTTTGACGTGAAATGCACATTGGATCGTTCACTAATTGATGCAAGATTGTAGTCAAGATCGGCATTGCCCTTAATCGTTTTTAAAAGGCTTAATATAATATATGAAAGGTATAGTTCTCGCAGGAGGATCAGGAACGCGCCTGTATCCTATAACCAAAGGTGTTAGTAAGCAATTGCTACCCATCTATGATAAGCCAATGGTGTATTACCCCATCAGCGCATTGATGTTGGCTGGTATTAGAGACATTTTGATTATCTCTACGCCTTATGATCTTCCCGGATTCAAACGTTTGCTTGGTGATGGATCTGACTATGGAGTTCATTTTGAATATGCCGAACAACCAAGTCCTGATGGTTTAGCCCAAGCTTTTATTATTGGTGAAAAATTCATTGGTAAAGATAGTGTTTGTCTTGTATTAGGGGACAATATCTTTTATGGAAGTGGATTTACCTCTTTACTAAAGAATGCCGTCAAGGACGCAGAAATGAACAATAAGGCAACTGTTTTTGGCTATTGGGTTAGCGATCCAGAGCGATATGGCGTTGCTGAGTTTGATAAGCAAGGTAATTGTCTGAGTATTGAAGAGAAACCCCAAAGACCCAAGAGCAATTATGCTGTTGTTGGCCTTTATTTCTATCCAAACAAAGTGGTGGATGTGGCCAAAACCATCAAACCGTCTGCTCGTGGAGAGTTGGAAATTACTACTGTAAACCAACGATTCTTGGAAGATGGTGAGTTGAAAGTCCAAGTCTTTGGCCGTGGTTTTGCTTGGCTAGATACAGGTACGCATGACTCGCTTAGTGAAGCCTCTACATTTGTAGAAGTAATAGAAAAACGGCAAGGTCTCAAGATTGCATGCCTTGAAGGCATTGCTTATCGTAATGGATGGATTACTGAAGAAAAGATGAGAGAACTTGCCCAACCGATGATTAAAAATCAATATGGCCAGTATCTGCTTAAGGTTATTGACGAACTGAAAGATCACCAATAAAAAAGGTCAATCTAGACCACGGATTTTTCGGATTGAACGAATAATAGACTCCAAAAGAAAGTTGTCTGTTTGAATAGATTTTTATGGCTTTGATATTTGGTGATGAGACTTATACCATTAATGGGGCGGCAATGCATGTCTATAATGTTTTAGGCCATGGTTTCCTTGAATCGGTATATCAAGAAGCTCTTGAGATTGAGTTCCGGAAACGTGCTATCCCATATGAGCGAGAGAAAATCTTAAACATAGAATACGATGGTCAAATTCTAAAGCAAACATACAAAGCAGACTTTGTTTGTTACAACAAAATCATAGTAGAACTGAAATCTGTATCATCTTTAGATGATTCCCATCGCTCACAAGTGCATAATTATCTTCATGCCACAGGTTTCAAACTAGGACTATTGTTAAACTTTGGCTATCCCGATGGTTTAGAACGAGAAAGAATCGTATATTATTAATCAGAGTAATCGGAGATAAATGAAATACCAACAATCCGTCCAATACGCAAAATCCGTGGTTCAATAAGAATACAATCCGTCCAATTCGTAAAATCCGTGGTCCAAAAAGAAAAAAAAACCGAGGTCCAATTAAGAATACAATCCGTCCAATACGCAAAATCCGTGGTCAATTAACCGTGGTCAAATAGTATGTAATCATGAGTAAAAGAAACTTAGTTATCACTGGTGGTGCCGGTTTTATCGGCTCACATGTTGTCAGACTTTTTGTCAACAAATACCCAGAATATAATATCATCAATCTTGACAAACTTACCTATGCCGGTAATTTGGCTAATCTTAAGGATATTGAGAACAAGCCCAATTATAAGTTCGTCAAGATGGATATCTGTGATTTTGACGCCTTCTACAAACTGATGCAGGACGAGAAGATTGATGGAATCATCCATCTCGCAGCCGAAAGTCATGTCGATCGCTCGATCAAAGACCCTTTCACTTTTGCTCAAACCAATGTGATGGGAACCTTGAGCCTGCTTCAAGCCGCCAAATTGTATTGGGGGTCTCTACCAGAAAAATATGAGGGAAAGAGATTTTATCATATATCTACCGATGAGGTTTACGGAGCATTGGAAATGACCCATCCAGAAGGTATAATGCCGCCCTTCACCACCAAGGCTTCTAGTGAGCAGCATCTGGCCTATGGAGAGAAATTCTTTACTGAGGACTTAAAGTACCAACCGCATAGCCCTTATAGCGCAGCCAAGGCCAGTAGCGACCACTTTGTGCGTGCTTTTCATGACACATACGGCTTGCCTACAATTGTAACCAACTGCTCCAACAATTATGGACCATACCAGTTCCCAGAGAAGTTGATACCACTTTTTATCAACAATATCCGCCATCGTAAACCTCTTCCTGTGTATGGAAAGGGTGAAAATGTACGTGACTGGCTCTATGTGGAAGATCATGCACGGGCTATTGATCTGATTTTCCACAAAGGAACAATTGCCGAGACTTACAATATTGGCGGTTTCAACGAATGGAAAAACATTGATATCATCCATACCCTTATCCGCACCGTTGATCGTTTGCTGGGACGCCCTGAGGGTGCTGACGACGATTTGATAACATTTGTTACCGACCGTGCCGGCCACGATATGAGATATGCCATTGACAGCACCAAGCTACAGAAAGAGCTGGGATGGGAGCCCTCGCTTCAATTTGAAGAAGGCATTGAATTGACTGTGAAATGGTACTTGGACAACCAAGAATGGATGGACAATGTCACTAGCGGTGAGTATCAGTCGTATTATGAAAATATGTATAAGGAAAGGTAATCATGAACGTGATAAAGACCCCCATTGATGGCGTTGTCATTATTGAACCGAACGTGTTCGCTGATTCTCGAGGATACTTTTTCGAGAGTTTCTCGCAGAGGGAGTTCTTTGAAAAGGTGCGTAATATTAATTTCGTGCAGGATAATGAATCAATGTCCACTTATGGAGTGATGAGAGGCCTACACTTTCAGGTTCCACCCTTTACCCAAAGCAAGTTGGTTCGTTGCGTTAAAGGTGCTGTACTCGATGTTGCAGTAGATATCCGCAAAGGTAGTCCGACCTATGGCCAGCATGTAGCGGTTGAACTTACCGAAGACAACCACCGTCAGTTCTTCGTTCCCAGAGGCTTCGCCCACGGTTTTGCAGTCCTCTCTGAGACGGCAGTCTTCCAGTACAAATGCGATAACTTTTATGCTCCTCAGGCAGATGGCGGAATTTCTATTAAAGATGATTCTCTTGGCATCGACTGGAAAATACCTGTAGATGAAGCACTCCTCAGCGAGAAAGACACGAAGCATTCTTTATTGAAAGATTTTGATTCTCCATTCTCTTACGAAATGAATTTCTATCCTGAATTTAATGAGTAAATTGAAGAATATTCTTATAACTGGCGGGGCTGGTTTCATTGGATCTAATGTGGCCTTGAAACTTATTGCAAAGGGGTATAATGTAACTATATTGGATACGCTCTCAAAGCAAATCCATGGTGAGAATCCAGAAGAGACTTCACCTCTTTATCTTTCTATCAAGGATAAAGTGAGATTCATTAAGGGTTCAGTTACCTCACGAGAAGATTGGATGCAGGCTCTCGATGGTCAAGAAGCTGTTATCCATCTAGCAGCTGAGACTGGTACAGGTCAGTCGATGTATGAGATTGAGAAGTATGTAGAGACCAACATTGGTGGTACAGCCCTCTTGCTCGACATCCTTACCAACACCAAACACAATGTGAAACGCGTTCTTGTAGCAGAATCTCGTGCTATCTATGGTGAGGGCAAATATCATTGCGAGAAGTGTGGTGATGTATATCCTACCGATCGAAAGGATGAAGATATGGCAAAGGGTGATTTCGAGTGCCATTGTCCAAAATGTGGAGGCAAGGTTACTCTCGTAGGCACTACAGAAGAAAGTGCTATCCATCCATCATCTGTATATGGTATTAGCAAGCAGGTTCAAGGCCAGCTCGTACATCTTGTTTGTCCAACCATTGGCGTTGAGTCGGTATCGTTCCGTTATCAGAATGTCTATGGCCCAGGTCAGTCATTGAGCAATCCTTACACTGGCATTCTCTCTATCTTCTCAACCCGAATCAAAAACCACAACGGCATCAACATCTTTGAGGATGGTAAGGAGACTCGTGACTTCGTGTATATTGAGGACGTTGTAGATGCAACGATCCTTGGACTAGAAGTACCAGAAGCTAACGGGCATGTGTTCAATATTGGCACAGGTATAGCAACTGATGTTCTAACCGTAGCAAATACACTCTGTGAAAAATATGATATTGAGGTACCAATTACCGTAAGTGGAAATTATCGCCTTGGTGACATCCGCCACAACTTTGCGGACATTACTACAGCTCGTCAGATTCTTGGCTTTGAGCCTAAGTGGAGTTTCTCTGATGGCATAGAACAGTTCACAAGGTGGGTGAACGAACAAGAAATTCAAGAAGATAAGTACGAAGCCTCTATTGAGGAAATGAAAAAGAAAGGATTATATAAATAGCACTCTATGAAAGTTCTAGTTACTGGAGCCAATGGTTACATTGGCCGTCATGTGGTTAAATCATTGCTTGATAAAGGAGCTGAAGTAATAGCATGCGACATCGTGTGCAACGATATTGATGAACGTGCAGAAACTCGCACTCTCAACCTTTTTGAATTACCAGAAGGTAATATATGGGAGCAATTAGGATGTCCTGATGTTTGTCTCCACATGGCTTGGCGTAACGGTTTTGTGCATAATGCGCCAACACAGATGGGTGATGTGTCTGCGCATTATAAGTTCATGACTGCTATGATTGATGGCGGTTTGAAGCATCTTGCAGTCATGGGAACTATGCATGAAGTTGGATATTGGGAGGGAGCTATTGATGAGAATACCCCTTGCAATCCAATCTCTATGTATGGAATTGCCAAGGATGCACTTCGCAGATCCATGATTCAGTACACACAGCAGAAGGGCTGTATCCTTCAGTGGTTGCGTGCGTATTATATCTTGGGTGATGACAAGAAGAACAACTCAATCTTCTGTAAACTTCTGAATGCTGCAGAAGAAGGCAAGAAGACTTTCCCATTCACTACAGGTAAGAATAAGTATGATTTCATCAATGTCGATGAATTAGCACACTTGATTTCTGCAACTGTGCTGCAAAGTGAGATTACTGGTATTATCAATGTTTGCAAGGGAGAACCTATTTCTTTGGCAGAACGTGTAGAACAGTTTATCAAGGAACATAATCTCGACATCAAATTGGAATATGGTGCATTTCCAGATCGCCCATACGACTCACCTTGTGAGTATGGTGATGCGACAAAGATTAATCTGATTCTTAGCAATAACAGAGGCATATGATAACAGAATTTTTTTCGTTCTTCCTTACAAAAGCCAAAAGAAAAATAACATACTTGCGGAATTATTACAAGTTACTTCATCAGGTTGTTAAACAAAAGGGTTATCTTGGTTCATATGTAATACTCAAGCATTGCGAATTTGTAAGAATAGGCAAGAGAGTAAAAATTAACGAGCAAGTAAGAATTGAATGTTATCCTGAATATTTAGGTGTATCACTACATCCCGAATTAATTATCGAACACGACTCTATCATCGGCCCAAATTTCACAGCTTTTATCGCAGATCGAGTAGTTATTGGCGAGGGATGTATATTTGCCGGCAATGTGACATTAGTGTCTGAAAATCACGGAATAAGTCCTCAAAACAGTGATTATTACCAGCGTGAACCGTTGCAAACAGGTCCGATCAGTATAGGGAAGGGGTGCTGGCTTGGTCAAAATGTTACAGTCCTCCCAAATACGAATATTGGTGAAAGATGCATTGTTGCCACCAATGCAGTGGTGAAAGGAAATATTCCACCATACTCAATGGTTGCAGGCATACCTGGTAGAATTATTAAACAATATAATCACGAAACAAATAGTTGGCAACGTGTATAGATAACTGATCACAAAATCGAGTAGTAATGATTGCGAAGTTTCTTTCTTTTATATACATAGCAAAGCGAAAACTTGATAGAGTCTTACAATTGAGCTTTATCAAAACGAGATTATCAAAAGGTTCTGAAATGCCTAAGATTAAAGGCAATATATTTTGGAATGCAACGAATGTAAGGGTTGGCAAGAATGTTACACTATATCCTGGTGTTTACCTTAGCGGAAGTAACATTGAAATAGGAGATAATGTTCAGATAGGTTATGGTACAGTTATCTTCTCAAAAAATAGTGTAAAAATTGGCAATAATACAGCAATCGCTGGCCATTGTTACATAA
>JAKSMO010000015.1 GCA_024400545.1 Bacteroidales bacterium
TCGTAAGGGTAAGAAGAAAACTATCGCTAACAAGAAGAAAGCTACCAAGTAAAAATTAATGTGTAGCATCCAACTGCGGATTATATGAAATACTAGAGGTATTGAGACTGTCGAAGCTGTTGGAAAACAATGTAAAATCAAGCACAAACAAAAAATTATGGCAAAAACTTCTAAACCGACTAAAAAAAGAGTCGTAAAAGTTGAACCTCTTGGAAGAGCATGCATCTTTGCTTCTTTCAACAACGTTATCATTTCGTTGACTAACAATGCCGGTCAAGTGATTTCTTGGTCGTCTGCAGGAAAAATGGGCTTCCGCGGATCGAAGAAAAACACTCCGTACGCTGCACAGATGGCTGCGGAAGATTGCGGCAAAGTTGCTTATGATTTGGGCCTAAGAAAAGTTAAGGTCTTTGTTAAGGGACCTGGTCAAGGACGTGAATCTGCAATTCGCGCAATCAATGGTTGTGGTATTGAGGTTATGGAGATCACCGACATCACTCCTCTTCCCCACAATGGTTGCCGTCCCCCCAAACGTCGTCGCGTGTAATTATTAACGAATTAAGACTTAAATTAAAATGGCAAGATATACAGGTCCTAAAACCAAAATCGCAAGAAAGTTCCACGAACCCATTTACGGTCCCGACAAGAACTACGAAAAGAAACCTTACGCTCCGGGTATGCACGGCCAGAACCGCCGCCGTGGTAAGACCTCGGAATATGGCATTCAGCTTCAGGAGAAGCAGAAAGCTAAATACACCTACGGTATCCTCGAACGTCAGTTCCGCAAACTCTATGCTGAAGCCTCCCGTCGTGGTGGTATCACTGGTGAGGAACTCATGAAACTCATCGAGGCCCGTCTCGACAACGTCGTTTATCGTCTTGGCATCGGCCGCAGCCGTGCTCAGGCTCGTCAGCTCGTGTCTCACTGCCACATCGCTGTCAACGGCAACGTTGTAAACGTTCCTTCTTATGAGGTGAAGATTGGTGATGTTATCTCCGTTCGCGAGCGTTCCAAATCTTTGGAAATCATCACCGACAATCTCGCTTCTCGCGCCAACAACTATGCTTGGCTCGAGTGGGATGGCTCCAGCCTTTCCGGTAAGTTCGTAAACTATCCCGAACGCGCCGAAATTCCTGAAAACATCAACGAGCAGCTCATCGTCGAACTCTATTCTAAGTAATAGGGCTTAGTTACTGGTTTCTGGCCAAGGTCATCACTTCTAGAAACCAGAATCCAGAAACCACAATAACAATAAGAAAGGAATTAAAATGGCAATATTATCTTTCCAGAAACCCGACAAAGTCGTCATGCTCGAAGCCGATGATTTCCGTGGCACTTTCGAGTTCCGTCCCTTGGAGCCCGGTTACGGTATCACCATTGGTAATGCATTGCGTCGTGTCCTTCTCTCTTCTCTCGAAGGCTTCGCAATTACCTCGGTTCGCATTGAAGGCGTTGATCATGAGTTCTCTTCTCTTCCTGGCGTAGTAGAGGATATGACCGACATCATCCTCAAGCTTAAGCAGATCCGTTTCCGCCGTCAGATTGAAGATTACGAGACTGAGAAAGTTGCATTCACCGTTGTTGGCCAGTCCGAATTCAAGGCCGGCGACCTCAACAACTTCCTCAATGGTTTCCAGGTGCTCAATCCCGAACTCGAGATCTGCCACATGGAGACTACTACCGAACTCAAGATTGAGATTACCATCGAAAAGGGTCGTGGCTACGTTCCCGCCGATGAGAATAAAAAGCCGGGTGACGCTATCGGAGTTATCGCCATCGACTCTATTCATACGCCTATCAAGAAAGTTCAGTACGAAGTTTCCGACTATCGTGTTGAGCAGCGTACTGACTATGAGAAGCTGACGTTTGACATCCAGACTGATGGCTCTATTCATCCGAAAGAGGCCCTGAAAGAGGCTGCCACCATCCTCATCCAGCATTTCATGCTCTTCAGCGACGAGCGCATCACTCTCGAAGCCGAGCCCAAGCCTGTACAGGAAGAGTTCGACGAGAGCACCATGCACATCCGTCAGCTCCTCAAGACCAAGTTGGTCGATATGGACCTCTCCGTCCGTGCGCTCAACTGCCTTAAGGCTGCTGAAGTTGAAACCCTGGGCGAACTGGTAGCTTTCAACAGAGGTGACTTGTTAAAGTTCCGCAACTTTGGTAAAAAATCCTTAACCGAGCTCGAAAATTTGGTTGCCTCCAAGAACCTTGAATTCGGTATGAATATCACTAAGTATAAATTAGATAAAGAATAATAAGAAATGAGACACGGTTGTAAAATAAATCATCTGTCAAGAACCCACGCACATCGCGTCGCTATGCTTTCCAACATGGCCACCTCTCTCATCATGGAGAAGAGAATTGAGACCACCTTGGCAAAAGCTAAAGCGCTCAGAGTATATGTCGAGCCCATCATCAATCGCTCGAAAGTGGACAGCACCAATAATCGTCGTGTTGTCTTCAGTTACCTCCACAGCAAGGAAGCCGTCAACGAACTTTTCCGCGAAGTTTCTCAGAAGGTTGCTAACCGCCCCGGTGGTTACACCCGCATCCTGAAGACCGGCATCCGTCATGGCGACAACTCCGCTATGGCTATCATCGAACTCGTTGACTACAACGAGAACATGCTGAAGGCTGGTACCGAAAAGAAAGCCAAGTCCACTCGTCGTAGCCGCTCCAAAAAAGCTGAAGCTCCCGCAGTAGCTACCGAAGAGGCTCCCAAGGCTGAATAATCTTTGAGGACTTACATAAAAAGGAATGCGGGAATAAAAATTCTCAGCATTCCTTTTACTATGTTAAATAGTAAACCATATTAATTAACAAACACACACAAATTAACTAACACTATGTCACAAATTATAGGAATCAAGGGCCGCCAGATTCTCGACTCTCGCGGAAACCCCACTGTTGAAGCCGAGGTTTACACCGAAAATGGCGCTATGGGCCGTGCTGCTGTTCCCTCCGGAGCATCCACTGGTATCCACGAGGCTTGCGAGCTTCGCGATGGCGATAAGAGCGTTTTCCTGGGCAAGGGCGTTCTTAAGGCAGTCAACAGCGTTAATACCGTTCTCAACGAAGAACTCCGTGGTATGTATGTCGAGGAGCAGCGCGCTCTCGACCAGAAAATGATGGAACTCGACGGCACCGAGAACAAGGGCAAGCTTGGCGCAAACGCCATCCTTGCAGTCTCTCTGGCTGCTGCTAAGGCTGCTGCTATGGAGTCCGGTCAGCCCCTCTATCGCTATCTCGGCGGTTGCAACGGCTACACACTCCCCATCCCCATGATGAACATCCTCAATGGCGGTTCCCATGCTGACAACAGCATCGACTTCCAGGAGTTCATGATCATGCCCGTCGGTGCTCCCACTTTCAGCGAGGCACTCCGCATGGGTACCGAGGTTTTCCACAACCTCAAATCCGTTCTCAAGAGCAAGGGCATGTCCACCAACGTAGGTGACGAAGGCGGTTTCGCTCCCAACCTCGGTTCCAACGAAGAGGCTATCCAGGTTGTTTGCCAGGCTATTGAAAAGGCTGGCTATCGTCCTGGCGAGGATGTTTTCATCGCTCTCGACGCTGCTAGCTCCGAGTACTATGACAAGGAGACCAAACTCTACACCATGAAGTGGTCCTCTGGCGAAAAGTACACCTCCGCCGAGATGGTTGACTTCTGGAAACAGTGGGTCAGCAAATACCCCGTTATCTCCATCGAAGACGGTATGGACGAGGACGACTGGGATGGTTGGAAGATGCTCACCGAAGCTATCGGCGACCGCTGCCAGCTCGTAGGTGACGACCTGTTCGTTACCAACGTTAAGCGCCTCCAGATGGGTCTTGACCAGAAAGTTGCCAACTCCATCCTTGTTAAGCTCAACCAGATTGGTTCCCTCTCCGAGACCATCGACGCTGTCAGCCTGGCAACTCGCAACAACTACACCTCCATCATCTCCCACCGTTCCGGTGAGACCGAGGACACCACCATCGCTGACCTCGTTGTCGCACTCAACACTGGCCTCATCAAGACCGGTTCCGCTAGCCGTACCGACCGCATCTGCAAATACAACCAGCTCATGCGCATCGAAGAGCAGCTCGGTGACCAGGCTTACTTCCTGGGCCGCGACTACAAATTCATCAAGAAATAACATTCCTTTTTGAATAATGTATAAAGGGCATTCCGCATGGAATGCCCTTTTTGTATGATGGCAAGCTATTCATAGGGGCTTGCCTGCTTGTTTGATAATCTAATTTGTCTCTTCTTTAGCGGACTCCTTTCTGATAAAATCGTAAAAGTTTTTCCTTGTCAGAGTCACGCCTTTTGCAGCATTTTGGTTAATGCCGTAATTAAAGGGTTTGTCTAATTGTTTGTATTCTTCTATTTCCAATACTATGCGGAACGGTTTGTCATAGCCATCATAGGTGTCGGTTTTGCCTTTGGCCAAGTTTTTCTTTTGCGTGACTTTCAGCACTGTTGACATATCTGCCACCTTCGCCTCTTTCACCTTATAGTAGCCAGCCACTAAATGATCATTTACTGGGGCCAAATATTTCACCTTCTTAAAGTCAATGCCGGCCAACACTGTTGCGTATCCCGATACAAACTTTGTAGCTGTACCAGCCAATATTTCGTCGGCAATGTTCACGTGAGTGTCAATAGATGATAGCAAGTATTGTCCGCTGCTGGATGCCTCATCGGCATAAACCAAACCTCTTTGCGGTACACTCTCGCCCACATGGGCAAACGTGCTTTCTTTCTTCAGCAGCACTTCTTCTAGGTGTTCCCACAGTTGCGGGCACTCCACATCTCGCCCTTGTTCGTCATATCCGCCATCCTTAGGTAGCAATGGCAGTGCGCCGATATTCACCTTCTCAATACTCTTATAAAAATAGCGGTCTTTGATATGTTTGTCGTCACCTCTACCAGGGAATAGAATATAACCGCCGATAATCTCCTTGCTCTCGGGACGGTCCTCCTTATTCATGCCATAATAAATAGCATCGCGGTAGCGGTGCATCTGGTTGATGGCATCGCTAGGCGGATAGTCTGCACCTTGCAACTTATCATTCTCAGCCAACCCCATATTCTCTTCATCCACGATGGCGTTCATCTCCTCAACATCTTGTTCTTCCAATTCATTGTCCAGTTTCTTATCACTCCACACCCTGTATTTGGCGTCATACAGATAAGTCAACATGATGTCAGCTTGATGTATATTCATCACAATATCGGGTCTTTGTTCGGTGGTCAGCGTGTGAATCTTGAAATCATCAGGATTTTTACGGTTGAATACATGCTGGTAATGCAGTGTCACCACATCGCCCTTATGCCGCAGCAAATCATCCTTGTGGGCAAAACTCTCAGGCACATCCACCTCATTCGGGTTGGGATAGCGGAACTTTACGTGGTAGTCATCCTTATTCTTCTTATCGTAATGAATCAGTGGGCCGTTAGGCTCTGCAATCAGGTTGCCATAATCCGAGTCTGGTTTCTCGGGGTCGAAGCCTAAAAGATTGCGAACCATTCGTTTCATCTTGATGAAACACCACAGCTCATATATTTCCCATATCTGCAATGTGCCGATATTCGACAGGCCGTTGAAGAAATCGATGCCTCTCTTCAGTTTTAGCCACGACTTATACACCTGCTGATATCCCATTCCATTCTGCAATACCAGGCTCTCGTGGGTCAGTCCCTCAAATCTTCCCACGTTCTTGAAGAATGGATGTTTCTGCAACCGCTGTATCTTGTGCTGATAGCCTTGCCATTCGGTTCGGTAAGTTTCCGACACATCCTTATTGCCATTCAGCAGTTTGTCAAACACTTCTGCCAGCTTTCCTCCGATGCTCTCCAGCGTATATTTCACAAAGCGGTTCTCCATAGTGTCCACCGTGTTGTCGTATTCCTTGTGGCCGAAATAGTGGCTTTCGGCCTCGCCGCGATATTTGGCTTCCATATATTCCTCCTCCATGGCCGCGGTCCAATGACTTATGCGGTCGGCTTTGGAATATAGCATCTTGGTCTTCACCTTCGAGAATGGCGATTTGATGACATAGTCCACATATTTCAGATAGGTCTTTGCCACCTGTTGGAAAATCTGCATCCAGATTTCCAGTCCCTTCTCCTTGCCTCGGTCAACCTGTTGGAAAGTCGTTGATAGATAGTCAAACACCAGCCCTTCGAACTCTTGGTTCACATCTCGCAATATGCGCTGATAGTCGTGCTTGGTGTCCAGTTTGGGCGACACCACATCAAAGGCCACAAAAGCACGCTTCTCCCTTCCGTCCTTCTTGTAGCAGAACTCCAGTCTGAAAAACCCTGGCTTGTTCACAAAGTCCATTGTTCCTTCCAGGCTCATTTCGCTGGGGTCAGCCTCATGGTCGGGGAAGAAAGCGCGTTCCACCTCCTTGTTGATATGGATTATCTTGGGGGAGGAAGAAGGGTCAACTCCATGAAACTTGATTTTGATGTTGTACTTGTTGGTCTCAAACACCACGGGGCGGTGCAACCTGCTGGCATCCAACTTCTCGGTCGAATCGAGCAGATAGATGTCGCTTTCGCTGCCTTCGTAGTGGCAATAAGCCTCTGGGTCGCTACCATCTTCCACCATTTGGTTGCGATAACGTATGCGGCCTTTGAAGTTTTTCCAAGCATAGTCAATACTGTCGGTCCTCACCAACACCTCATAGTCGCCACTGCGACTCACATATTTCAACACCAACAGCTGATTCATTCTGCTTATTCTAATATTAAGATTTTCTTTGGAAATGCAATCCCATTTGAGGCCAGTAATCTCCGGATAGAGGCGTTAGGTAGAAAATGCACTCCATTGGTTGCAACCCAGATAAAAGCAGGGTTGCTTTTGGGCAAAGTGTCAATATTGGGTTTGGGTGCGGATGATTTCAACCATTCTCCCAAGGCACGACGTTTTTTAATAATAGTATTAATTTCACTAGTTTCTGCTTTGTGGACTTCAACAAAATAACACAAACTGTCATAACCTATGGCATAGTCCCATCTAAAATCTTTTTCGTATTTCTTCTTCAAGCAAGCATCAAGGTCCACGCTTCCCTCAATCTTTCTGGGATATTTTGCGCTGATAAGCTTAGTATGTTCTCGTTTAATGGCTTGTAGCCCCTCTTTATATCCGGTCGCCACATCGGCTGTACGAAGAACAGCCTCCTTAAATGTTAGTTTTGTTTGTGTTTTGCCTAATGTGCTCAGCCCCATTTCTCATTCCCCCTCAGCGCAATAATCAATATCGTCATCTTCATAAAATTGCGACACCACATTGCCTGCCTCTGTGGCAAACGTGGTCAGCCCTCCCCACTCACTAATGTCAGTATCCAGGCTGTCAGGCTCCAACGATGAAATGTCTTTTGATATCACACCACCATTTTCGCGTGAGAAGTAATATGTCTTAATCGTCTTATTGAAAATACCGCGTAGCCATGCCGCATTATCTTCTGAGCGATCAAACAGCCTCATTAATCCCAATTCTTTATTGAGCCGACACGATTCTTTGATATAGTTGAATGCCCAGGCAAATTCAAGTGGAATTGACGAATGGGTACTTATCACAACCTTATATCCCGATTGAATCAGCTCCAATATTTGCATCAATATTGCTTTAATGGCTTGTGGGTGAAGTCCCATCTCAGGCTCTTCAAGAATCACATATTCGTATTCTTCTTTTTTGATTACCTTTGTTGGTGGACCTGATAAGCAGTAAAAACCCATCAGTAGAGGCATGAATTCTTTCTGCCCAGCACTCCATGTCATAAATGGCATGTCTAAGCCATCAATTTTCAGCTTCATTTTTCTTTGAATGGATTGGGTGTCCATCACCACCTGCGCTCCATGGAAGATGGTTTTATCGAATGATTGTCGTTGAAATTTTTTCAGTCTAGTGCTAATTGGAAATAATACATCATTACCATATCCAAAGCCATTTGCCATGAACAATCTCACGGTTTCGCTAAACTGTCGTAGAACATAAGGACATGATGGGTCGTACTCGGTGAAAGATCGCGGTCTTCCTTCCGACATACTTAATATTCTTTGGGCAGGTATATAAAAGATTTTTTCTTTTATTTCATTGTTGAGATTTTCAATGGGCGTTACTTTGGGATATTTCCGTTCGCCGTCAATGGTGATACGTGAATTATCTTTCCACAGTTCCGAAAGCCCTTCCCCGAAATAAATATCCAAGAGGTTCTTTTGGTTTTTTCTATTGAGAATATAATTGAATTTTAGGAGATTATGCACTATGGCGTCCTTATCCTCCATTAGCTTTGCCAGCTCTAAGAAAAGGCTTTTCCCTGATGCTTGGGCACCGACCAATATGGTCAGGTCTCCAAACTCAACATCAACATGTCTGATTGGGCCAAAGTTATCTACTACAATATTTTTCATGTCTCAGATATTTTGCTATTACTAACGTGGCATTGCTGCATTTATTGCCCACACTCTCCTTTACGACCAGAAGCGGGTGAAACCGGTGCCGCTTAGGCGGTCTGTCATCTCTTGCAGTTTGATTTTTAGGGCAGAGTCGTCTGCGCCGGGCAGTGCTTTTCTGAGTTTCTCCAGCTTGTTGTCGCCTTTGGGGCAGAGCAGGTCCTCGTCGCCCTCTATGCGGGGCAGCACCTTCATCAGGGCTATGTCGGCCAGGGCTGTGTCGGCCCATTCTTGAAGGGTCTTCTCTTCGGCGGTGTCTTGGTCTAGTAGGGTGGCCAGGTAAACCACCAGCTCATTCAGCACGCGGTACGACACCTCGAAGGGTGTTCCCTTCAACGCCTCATTGATGGCATACAGCTTCTTGGGCAGCGAGTCGGCCACCTCTTCGCCTGCGCTGTCGCGGCCGGTGATGAAGGCTGCGGCGTCGGCATTGCCCTTCACTCGGGGGCATTGCTCCAGCACCTCGTCGGCTGTCACATATCTGGGTTTCAGCTGGTCTGCGGTCATCAGCTCATTGTCGGGCTGGGTGGGGTAGTCCAGACGTTTAGCGCCGCCGAACATATCCTCCAGTTTGCCGCCGTTCATCTCTATGGTGAATGCGCGGTCTATCACCTTGCGGCTGAACTTCTTGGTGGTCTCGTCCATGTTCACCGTGCCCACTACGAACACATTGTCGGGCAAGGTCAGGCCTTTCTCTCTGAGCGAGTGGCTTGCATTGTCTTCTGCCGTGGGGGTGTGGGTATGATCGGTATTGTCTGCATTGTCAACAATGCCGGCAAAGAAATGCTCATACCAGTCTCGGTCTGAGGGGTTTGGGTTCTCCACGCATTTCTTTCCGTCCTTTATTGTGTAGATTTCTTGGAAATACTGCTTGTCCACCAACGCCCCGGTCACCACCTTGCGGCCATGGTCTTCGCCTGTCCATTTGCGGGTTTCGAGCACACTCAGGAACTCTGCAAAATACTCTTCCACATGGGCCAGGTTCATCTCGTCCAGGCACACAAAGAAAGGCACATGGGGGTGCTGCAAGGCCTTGATGAGGAACTGCACAAACTTAGTGTAGTTATATTTTTGGCTGATATTGCTGTAGTAGCCCAGCAACTCGGAGCTGTCGTGCCAGTTCGGCTTCACCTCAATCATGCAGTAATTGCCAGGCACCGTGGGGTCTTGCCGCAGATACGAGGGACAAGTGCTGAAAGCCATCTCCCTCACCCAACGGCTCTTACCTGTTCCGCTGATACCGGCCAACAACAAGAACGGTTTTGTGTGAAGGGCTTGGAGGAAGGGCGTATGTGTCTGGCCACTAAATGTAATTGACTTAATAATCGTTGAAGGACTAGTAGTTAGGGGAATGCCCGGCAAATGCATCATTTCGGGATGTTCGACAAAGTAGTCGTACATCTTATATGCGTGACCCAATTCTTGAGGTCTGAATTTTACCTCGTCAGAAGGAAATCTTTTTTTAGCAGCATTGATGATGTCGGATCCCGCTAGATTCAGCTCTTTGACTCGACTACCGTATGTGACCATGAAAATGGAAGCGCCAGGAGTGCTCAGCTCGACTGCCAGATCTCGATAGAACTTCACCAAGTCATCTATTGTATAGTTTTGCATCTTTATTAATGAATTATCTATTTCACGGAGTTCCCAATAAAAATCTTTATCAGTTTTGTAAAATCCAACAGTGGCATGGAAATTCTTCTTCAATTCAACATCATCTTCTCCTTTGGAATTCTTCACGTTATCAAATCCGTAAGAATATTTTGACTTAATTGCTTTTATTAGTTCGGCATTGATTAATAGTCGATATTCCTCGTTTTTAGTTCCTCCGGAAAACGTTGCCTCGTATTGTTTTCCCTCAAAAATAATAGTAATTGTAGTCTCTTCTTTAAGTGTAGTAGTTAATCTGTCTCGTTCCTTTTTGTTGATGTACAAGTTGCCATATCTAAGAAGGCTTTTGTCGACCTTATGTTTGAAAATCAAATCGCCCATATCGATTTATTAAAAATAGTTAGTCATCAAATAATACTAATCGTCGGTCATTTAAATTAATAAAAATACATAATTTTCCTTGATACCTGCAAATAGGTGGAATTCTTTTATTTTCATAAAAGCACGTATTATATATATAAATGCAAATTTACGCAATTTTTTGCAATTAATGAAAAATAATGACAAGTTGTTGCACTTTTTTGCTTTTAATCGCATGATTTCAATTTTGTTATCTATTGCAATTGTACTCGATGTCGCTCTCCTTCTCCGAATATGTCTGCCAGTGATAGAGCTCTACTCTCATCGCGCTCCCGCTGATTCTATGGTCATTCTACGGTTATCTTACGGTAATGGGGCGGTATGAGGGAGTGGGGCGGAACCGTAGGATAACCGTAGGATGTGGGTAGGATGGGTGGAGCTTGGGATTTGGAATGGATTTTGGGGTGAGTCTGCATGGTTTGTGCGTGGGCGATGCGGAAAAATCGTTCGGGATTCTGGATTTTGTTGTATCTTTGCATGTTTGGAGGTGGAAATAAAACTGTGTAATTATTGACTTATGAGCATGATTGATAAAGCTTTGGATGTTTGCAGGCTGCTGGCGGATTATGAGTTGGATTACGACCAGCTGGAACTGGAATTTGATGTGGAAAACCAACAATCGATTCTGGATTCTATAGGTGAGGAGTCTATTTTCCCGGTTTCGCAGCATAGGGTGTGGCATTCGATGTTGGGCAACCGGTATGTGGTGGAAGATGTGGTGACCAAGGATTCGGACGGGAATTACCGGATACGGCATATTCTGCATGCTTTGATTGACTCGCCGGAAGGCACTACGGCATGTTCGTTTATGCAGCGTCAGCCGGAAGTCGATGCGTCAGCGCCGGAAGGCTCGTCGGCCATGCTGTTGGTGTATTCTCCGTCGGTGTTGCTCGGCTATTGCCATTATTGTGGGCGGGCGCTGGATGTGAATGCCGTGGCCTCGGTGGTGGGTTCGGCCGTGGGACCGCAGATGACCTATTGGATTGATGATGCTGGCGAGCATGTCTGTCTGCAGTGCCAAGGTGGCTATCTGCTGGGATCGGTGCGGATGGACGGGCCTATGGTGCTGACATTCACTGCCTTTATGCCCGAGACCAGAGTGGCTATGCCACGTACCTTGTGGCCGGCCGAGGTGGTGCCGTTTGCCGACCTGTTGGGTCGCGTGATGAGCCCCAAAGGTATGCAAGGCAAAGTGCTGCGTGCCGATAAAAATGAGACGCTGGAGGCCATTCTGGCATTTGTGCGTCCGTTTGCAAGCTTGAAAACCCGCCGAGTGAAACGCAGTTGGGAAAACCTGTGGGTGTGGCTGCTCGATTTTCAGCCAGTGTGGAACTATGTGGCCAAACCTTTGGGTGGCAAACCGTTCAATGCCAACAGCATTGCCCATATCCTGTCGCTGATGAATGAGGAGGGAGTTGTGGAGCTGGGAGTGAAGAGCCATATTGCCAAGTTGCAGCCCGAGGCCAACGAGAATTTCCGCACCAATCTCTCCTCGCCCCCTTCAGATCGGGTGCGCGGCGTTGTAAGGGGCTATTTAGAAAAGGTTGTAAAAAGTCGACTGTAAATTTTTTTCGCTACTGATTGTCAGCAGTTGTGGACTTTTGCCTCCTCCACAAAAAGTCCACAACGGGAGTAGTGTATATATCTTTGCAAAATAATTCTGAGGGCCCGACGCCTGAAGGATTATCGTGGATTCACAAAACACACGGATTAAGGCCCGTGGAATCCATGCAAAGACAAAATTATGAATTACAGAGTAATACTGGGTCGTACCCGGCCCATGCGCCATGCGGTGGCGGAGATTAGCAAGTTGCGAAATGAAAAAGATGGAGGAATGGCAAGATGGCACTAGTAGATTGTGATATCCCCATGCGGGGCTCGGTAGGTCAGATGACCTTTAAGCATTATGCCGACAAAGTGGTGGTGTGCCAGAAAATAGGCAAGCGCACCAAATCGCTGAGCGAGGCGCAGGCTCGCGACAACTACCGTATGCGCAACGCCATGGCCATGTTCGGCCAGCTCAAGGAGGGTTTGTTGGAACACCTTGAGGGCTGTCCCGACCTACGACGTGCCAGCAACTGGTATGTGAGATATAACAAGTACCGCAACGAGTCGTACCTGACCAAACAAGAGGTGAAATGGAAGGCCTGTGTGGTGGAAGGCCACCAAGTGAGCCACGGCACATTGGCCGAGATCGACCAGCACCTTACGCCGGATGGCAGATTATTTACCGATATACGGATTGACGGTGAGATAGATGCGCAGACGACGGTAGGGGAGTTGTCGGCCGATATTTTGGCCCACAATCCCGCATTTGCCCTGGGCGACAGGCTGGACTTGGTGTATTTGCATCAGCAGATAGATGCCGACGAGATGCCTCGAGCACAGTATCGTGAAACGCAGATGACACTAAATAGGCATGATGCCCGGCTGCTGGGTACGCTGACCGCCGATATACCTTGGGTGCGGCACGAGGTTGGCGGACAGGGTGTGCTGGCCTTGGCCAGACCTTTGGGCCGTGATGCGTCGTGCTTTGTGCAAGTGCGGCACAGTCGGTCGGGACGACACCAAGTGTCGTCGCAGCGGATGCTGTGTGAGAATGACTTGGTGGAGCACTATCGCTGGGAGGTGCGCAAAGAGCTGATGATGGGCTAGGCGGGAAGCCTGAAGTGGCCGGATTTGCTAGTTTTTTGATATTTCAAAAAAAAAGAGTATCTTTGCAAAGTTTTTCCATTAATGTTATGCGGCAGGGCAGAGACATAGAATTGCGGCATTATGCCGACGGCACACCCAGTGTGCTGCGCAAGCCTACGGTGTATGCCGAGCTGTATTTCTATAAAAAAAGCGAGGTACTGGTGCAACTGACCAAGGCTTTCTGCGACAGATTTCTGCCCCATTATGGCGACAGGACAGTGGATCAGATGGTGCAAGCCGCGCGCAGCATCAAGCAGAATATTGTGGAAGGCTTGGTTGATGGCGAGACCTCGTTTGAGACAGAAATCAAGCTTTTGGGGGTGGCTCGTGGCAGCAACCGCGAGTTGATGGAAGACTACTGCGACTATCTCTCGCGACATCAACTTGCCGAGTGGGCCAAAGACAATAAGCCACGATTTGACCGCTTGCGCACCTTTGCCAAAGGCCACAGCGACTTGGCAGCCTATGCACCCTATTTCTATCAGTGGACCGAAGAGGAGATGGCCAACACAGCGCTGTGCCTGTGCCACATGGTGGACAGGGCGATAAGCACTTTTATGGAAAAAAGAGACCGTGAGTTTGTGGAAGAGGGCGGCATCCGCGAGCGCATGACGGCCGCAAGGCTTGATATGCGTGGCACCCAAAAACAGATAATAGCTCAGCAAGAGCAAGAAATAGCCCAGCTAAAAGCCCAAGTAGCCTCGCTGGAGCGTGAACTGGCAAGGTATAGAGCAGGGGAGGCCGGACAATCCGGAAATTCCGGAAAAACCGGACAATCCGGAAAACAATAGAAAATAAATAAACACTAATATATTATGGATAGCAAGATTCTTTTGGATAAATTTGCTGAGCGTTTTGGCTCGGCCGATGCCGAGGTGTTTGCCGCACCTGGTCGTATTAATCTGATTGGCGAACATACCGACTATAATGGTGGATTCGTATTTCCGGGTGCTGTGGCACAGGGTATTATGGCTGCCGTAAAGCCCAACGGCAAACGTTGGGTACGTGCCTATGCTATGGATCTGGACGCTTACTGCGAGTTTGACATGGACGACGACGAAGGGCCCAAGACCACCCATTTCCGCTATATCTACGGTGTGGTGCGTGAGATGATGGCCAAGGGCGTAAAAGTGGAGGGTTTTGATACGGTGTATGCCGGCGATGTGCCTCTGGGCGCCGGCATGAGCTCGTCGGCAGCATTGGAAAGCTGCTTTGCCATGGCTATGAACGAGCTGTTTGGCGGTAGCCTCAGCCGCATGGAAATGGCGCTGGTGGGCCAGGCCACGGAGCATAAGTATGTGGGTGTGAACTGCGGCATCATGGACCAATTTATCTCTATGCACGGCAAGGCTGGCAGCCTGGTGCGCCTGGACTGCCGTAGCGGTGAGTTTGCCTATTTCCCCTGGCACCCCAAGGGCTATAAGCTGGTGCTGGTGAACAGCTGCGTGAAGCACGAGCTGGTGGGTTCGCCCTACAACGACCGCCGCAACAGCTGCGAGCGTGTGGCCAAGCTGCTGGGTGTGGAAACCCTGCGTGATGCCACCTGGGAAATGCTGGAAGGCGTGAAGAACCAGGTGCCGGCAGAGGACTATATGCGCGCCAAGTATGTGCTGGGCGAGAAAGACCGTGTGTTGGCCGTGTGCGACGCCCTGCAAGAGGACGACTACGAGACCGTAGGACAGCAGATGTATCTTACCCACGAAGGCCTGAGCAAGGACTACGAGGTGAGCTGCGAGGAGATCGACTTTTTGGTAGATGAGGCTCGGCGCTGCGGTGTTACCGGCTCGCGTATTATGGGCGGCGGCTTTGGCGGCTGCACCATCAACTTGGTGAAGGACGAGAAGTATGACGCTTTTGTGGCCGAGGTGCAGGTGCGCTATAAGGAGAAGTTTGGCGTGGAGTGCAAGGTGATACCCGTGGTGATTGGCGAAGGCGCGAGAAGAGTGTAGATTTTAGAGTATTTTTTGGAGGCTAGATATTCTAGTTTTTCTAGCATTTCTAGTTTTTCTGGAGCGAAAAATGTTTTTTATGAAAAAGATATGGTTTTTGGTGCTGATGGCTCTGGCTTGCCAGGCATGGGCTAAGGAGCAGGTGTGGGTGCTGAAATCGCCTAACGGCAAGCTGGTGGCACATATTACGGCTACGGCCGAGGAAGAACTGACATACGACGTGGTGTGTGACGGAGTGACGGTGATGCTGCCGTCGCATGTGGGGCTGAACCGCGTGTATGGCAAGTCGGTGACGGGCAGCATGGCTGTGACCAAGGCCACAACTCGCACAATCGACGAGGTGGTGGCATCGCCCTTCACCCGCCAGGCCAGTATGCGCAACCACTGCAACGAGCTGACGCTGAAAGTGAAGAACGACTTGAACGTGGTGTTCCGTGCCTACGACGAGGGCATAGCCTACCGTTATCAGATTTTACAGCCCTGCATGGTGCGGTACGAAAAGGTGGAGTATAACTTTGCCGGCGACTACAACGCCACGGTGCCATACGTGTCGAGATTTGATGAGAATAACTTCGACGTGCAGTTTGGCTCATCGTTTGAGAATCTCTATACCACAACGTCATTGTCGAAACTGGATGAGATGCGACTCTGTTTCCTGCCGGTGCTGGTGCATGGGCCTAACGGATTGAAAGTGTGCCTGACGGAATCGACCTTGATAGATTATCCCGGACTGTATGTGCGTGGGCACAAGGGTAGGCTGGAGGGCGAGCATGCACGCTACCCAAAGACCATGGAGCAAGGCGGCCACAACAATCTGCAAATGATTGTGAAAGAACGCGAAGAATATATAGCTAAGGTAGAGAAGCAAAGTGTGATGCCGTGGCGCATAGCGATGGTAAACCGCACGAGTGCAGACCTAGCCATGAACAACATGAGCTACTTGCTGGGCGAGCCCTGCAGGCTGGCCGACCTGAGCTGGATTAAGCCCGGCAAGGTGGCATGGGACTGGTGGAACAACTGGAACCTGGAAGGCGTGGACTTCAAGGCAGGCATCAATAACGATACCTACAAATATTACATCGACTTTGCGTCGCAGTATGGCATAGAGTATGTGATACTGGACGAGGGTTGGGCCGTGAATAAGAAGGCCGACCTATTTCAGGTGGTGCCGGAGATCGACCTGCCGATGCTGGTGAAATATGCTGCGGATCGTAACGTGGGACTGATATTATGGGCCGGCTATTGGGCATTTGACCGCGACATGGAGCATGTGTGCCAGCATTACAGCGAGATGGGCATCAAAGGTTTTAAGATCGACTTTATGGACAGAGACGACCAAGTGATGACCGATTTCTTTGAGCGGGCCGCAGCCATGTGCGCCAAGTATCATCTGCTGGCCGACTTCCACGGTGCTTTCAAGCCTGCGGGACTGAACCGCACATACCCCAACGTGCTGAACTTTGAAGGCGTGGCCGGATTGGAACAGCTGAAATGGGCACCCGCCAGCTGGAACCAGGTGCAGTACGATACGGAGATACCCTTTATCCGCCAGGCCGCCGGCCCGATGGACTATACGCAGGGGGCTATGAGGAATGCGGCATGGGGCTGCTATCACCCCTCGTGGAGCGAGCCCATGAGCCAGGGCACCCGCTGCCACCAGTTGGCACTGTATGTGGTGCTGGAATCGCCGCTGAACATGCTTTGCGACTCGCCTACCAACTATGAGAAAGAGCCTGATTTTGCCAAACTGCTGGCCGGTATTCCCACCGTGTGGGACGAGACCCGGGTGCTGTGTGGCGAGGTGGGCGAATATATTGTTACCGCACGTCGCAAGGGCAATGCCTGGTATGTGGGCGGCATTACCAACTGGACCGAGCGTACCGTGGAGGTGGACCTCTCGGAGCTGGCTGCCGGCCGCACGATGAAGGCTGAGCTGTATCGCGACGGTGTGAACGCCAACCGCAAGGGCAGCGATTACTGCAAAGAGAAGATGAGTACCCCTATTGGAAGTTTGACAGTGCATATGGCTCCCGGAGGCGGTTTCTTTATGAAGATTTTTTGACAAAAGTATTTGACAATTAAACAATAAAACGATGAGAAGACTTATTTGGTGTTTGTTGCTGCTGCCCCTGATGGCATCGGCATGTAAGAAAGATAATAATAATGATAATCCCGTGGATCCTGTGGTGAAGCCCGAGATAGTGCTGTGCGACAGCGTGTTCTTTTATGAGCAGCGCTTGTTTGCCCCAGGCGATTATGGGTCGAAGAATTATCGAATTCCGGCTATCTGCACGTTGAACGACGGTACGTTGCTGGTGGTGAATGACCGCCGCAAGTATAACGAGGGCGATTTGCCACAAGATATCGATATTGTTTGTCGGCGTTCGACAGACAATGGCCGCACTTGGTCGGAGCCAGAATATGTGATCAAAGGTCAGGGATACAAGAAAGGTTATGGCGATCCTGCTCTGGTGGTGTGCGAGAACGGCGATGTGCTGTGTGCTTTTTGTGGGTTGAATGGTTTTTGGCAATCGACTGAGGCCGATCCCGAGAAGATATTCATCAGCAGAAGTACTGATGGAGGCAAAACCTGGCAAGAACCCGATGACATCACATCTCTGGTGTGGGGCTCGCAGGCATTGAATGCCGACTGTCGCAACTACAAGGGTGCCTTTATCGCATCGGGCAACGGACTGAGACTGAAACGCGGCGAGCACAAAGGCCGTATCCTGTTTGTGGCGGCTTTGTGTCGCAAAAGCGAGAATGTGCCCGACAATTATGTGGTGTATAGCGACGACAACGGCCATAACTGGAAGGTGTCGGACTGCGCTTATCTGGCCGGCGACGAGGCTAAGGTGATGGAATTGGCCGACGGCAAGGTGCTGATGAGTATTCGTCAGAATGGCGCGAGGGGCTACAATGTGTCGGAAGATGCCGGTGAGCACTGGGGCACACAGGGCCGTTGGACCGAGATGACCACCAATGCCTGCAACGGCGATATGCTGCGGTTGAGCGCTGTGGATGAAGGTGGCGAACGTAATATCTTGCTGCATTCGATTCCTAACTCAATGGAGAGGGAGAAGGTGAGTGTGTTTGTGAGCTATGACGAAGGCAAAACTTGGCAAGATCCCGTGCTGCTGTGCGATGGGCTGTCGGTGTATTCGTCGCTTACCCTCCAGCATGATGGCACTATAGGCGCTTATATCGAGAAGAATACCAGCAAGGGTTGTGAGTTGTGGTATCAGAACTTTACTTATGCTTGGTTGATGAAGGGGAGGTTGTGAGGAGTTTTTGAAGTTTAGGAGTTTAGAGGTTTAATAGTTTATATGTTTAATGGCTGGGTTGTTCTGGTTTTACTAGTATTGCTGGCCTTATGGGTATGATATTATGAAATATTGCAGAGGTATTTTTGCGTTGGCTTTACTCTTTTGGTGCCAATGTTGGGCTTGCTTGCAGGCGCAACGGGTGGATAAATATTGGGTGCGGCTGCGCGACAAACAGGGCTGTGGCTACACGCTCGACAATCCGTCGGCTTTTCTTTCGCAACGAGCTTTGGAACGCCGAATGAATCAGGGTATAAGTGTGGATAGTTTGGACCTGCCGGTGAGCGAAGTGTATGTGCGCACCTTGCAGGAGGCTGGGCTGATGGTGCAGAACAAGTCGAAATGGTTGAACGGCGTGGCGGTTTTTGTGCCCGAAGGTACCGATGTGAGTTTTTTGGACACGCTGGACTTTGTGGTTTCGGCCCAATTGCTGGAGACTAGTCCGTTGGAAATGCCCTATATGGGCGGTGAATTGCCTGTGTGGAGTCCGGTAAGGCCAGTCACTTGCGACGAGCCCTACTCCAGAGCCTATTATGGCCGGGCTTACGACCAGATAGAACAGCTGAATGGTGTGGGCCTGCACAGAGCCGGATATGAAGGCCAAGGCGTGATTATAGGTGTGTGCGACGGCGGTTTTCCCGGGGTTGACACCATGGCATTGCTGGACACGCTGAGGGCGGAAGGCAGGATTATGGCCACCCGCGACTTTGTGTGGAACGGCGATAGTGTATATACTGTGCATCAGCATGGTACGAGTGTGCTCTCGCTTATGGCAGGTTATCGGCCAGGATTGTTTGTAGGCACGGCTCCCCGCGCCTCTTATGTGCTGTGCCGCACCGAGAACACCATGATAGAGACGCTGATGGAGGAGTACAACTGGGTGGCGGCGGCAGAATATCTCGACAGCCTTGGCGCCGATATGATTACCAGCTCGCTGGGCTATTTTTATTTTGACAACAGCGGCCATGACCATAGTCTGGCCGATTTGGACGGCCGCACGGCGCCGATGTCGATAGCGGCGGACATTGCCGTGACGCGCGGAATGCTGGTGCTGAACGCCGCCGGCAACGACGGCATGAGCCTTCCGCAGCATTTGGGCGTTGCCGCCGATGCCGAGAAGGTGCTGACGGTGGGAGCCGCTACGCATGAGGGGCAGTGGGCCATGTTTAGCTCGTATGGGCCCACGGCCGACGACAGGGTGAAGCCCGATGTGCTGGCTTTGGGCGAAAATGTGCCTTGTGCTAACAGCAACGGAACGCTGGGTGTGGCCAGCGGTACTTCGTTGGCCACGCCCATCATGGCGGGAATGATGGCCTGCCTGTGGCAGCGATTTCCGGAATGGACTCCCGCGCAACTGTGCGATAGTGTGCGGGCCTGGGGACATTTGGCATCAAGTCCCGAGATGACCGCCGGTTACGGTATTCCCGATTTTGGTCGTGCTTTGCCAGAAGAGCCTGCCGTTGGCATTGAGGAACCTATGGCAGGCATATCCCTATATCCTAATCCGGCTCATGAGTACTTTGTGATAGCGGGAACGACAGAAGGCAGGCTGACCATTTATGATGTGATGGGCAGGGTGATGCGCGCAGCGGATTGCTGCGGAAGGGTGAGCACGCAGGGACTGCCAGCCGGGGTGTATTTTGTGAGAATCACTTCCGCAAAGGGGTGTGCGATGCGGCGTCTTGTGGTCGAATAATAACGGCGGCACCGCCGCTGGTGGCCAGGTGCAGACTGAGGGTGTCGCGCTTGGAAACGTGTAGTTTCGCTATCTTGTAGTTGGTAGGAGCGGTCAGATAGTCAGTATTAGCGGCATCGCCGTAGATGATGGCCTCGTAGGTTGTGCCGTCCGATAAGAAGTTGAGGGGGACAGATAGGCTGCGGGCCCTCTCGTTGGTGATGGCCCCTAAATAATAAGTGTTGCCGGCGCGCCGTGCAATAACCACGTACTCGCCGGGGTGTCCCTGCAGGGCCTGCGACCAGTCGCAATCGGGATTATAGTCGCGAAAGAACTGAAACATAGGGTGCGTAGCCCAAGTGCCATCAGGTTGTTCAATCTGGTAATTCTCAATCAAGTCGGCCGCCATAACCACTGGCGAATACAGCACCACCCAAAGGGCTACCTGTTTGGCCAAAGTGGTGTGCACCCGGCATTGGCGGGCATCCTTCATATTCCATTGGCGGCAATCGGGATTGTGTTGGATGTGTTGATAGGTGATGTCGAAAATACCCGGCGTATAGTCCATGGGGCCGGCCAGCAGACGGGTGAAGGGGAGGATAGTTTCGTGAGCAGGAGTGTTGCCGTCGCTCCATGCATTCCACTCCATTCCGCGGGCACCTTCGGCCGACATGAGGTTGGGATGAGAGTAGCGCAGTCCAGTGGGCTTGATGGGCTCATGCACAACGAGGGCTATGTGGTGCCGTTTGGCGCATTCCACCACCTTGGAATAATGGTTGACCCCATATTGCGAATGGTGGAGGTGGCGATTGGGGAAACCGCCGGCATAGCCCGTCTTCACATAATGAATGTCGTGATCCTGGCACCATTGGAAGGCTCGTTCCATTTCGGCCTCGTAGTGGGGGATATTGCCCCCCGTTTCGTGATGCATGATTAGTTGAACCCCTTTGTCCTTGGCATAGGAAATTATGCGCTCCACATCGAAGTCGGGGGCTGGCTGAATGAAATCGAACACCTGTGTGCCACCCCATTGCTCCCAACCAAGGTTCCAGCCCTCAAAGAGTACGGCGTCGATATTATTGGCTGCGGCAAAATCAATATAGCGAAGGGCGCTCTTGGTGGTGGCGCCATGGCGGTGGTCGGGAGTCCAGCTGTTGATACCTAGATGCATACCCCACCACACGCCGATATATTTGATGGGACGGGCAAAAGAGAGTTGGTCGTCGGGGAGGGAGTTGAGGGCGCTGCGGTGAGTGTTGAGTGTGAGGTTGAAAGTGCTGTTGATCAGATCCACAGCTTTGCGACCGATGGTGATAGAACGCCATGCGGTGTATTGTTTTGGACCATAATGGGCTGCGGTGCCTGTGCCCGTGTTGTCGGGACAAAGCCAGGTGTGGAAACTGAGTGAATCGAGACTGTCCTGCACCAGTGTCATCTCGGGCATATTGCAGAGGGCGGCCTCGTGAATGGAGCCCCATAGGCTGTCGGCAGTTACGAAAGTGAAGGGGGTGTTGGCATCAGGGGTTTGCGAGAGGGGCTGCTGGCGGTAGGCAAACTCGTAGCTCTCGAAATTGGCCGGAATGCTCCAGCAGGTGCCGTTGGTGGCGAAATGGTAGGTGGTGCTCTCGCCGGTAAGGAGAGTGGAGTCGATATTGTCGTAGCAATATCTGAAAGCTACGCCGTCGTTAGACACGGTTAGCTCTAGGTCCATTTGCACGGAGTGCTGGGTTTGCAATTTGATGCGTTGGCTGTGTTGGTGGACTTTCACCTGCTTGTTCTCGCCCCATAGGAGCTGTTGGGTTTGCTGTTGGGTTTGGATTGGACTTGTGCTGATGTGGCGAAACCCGGTGGAGAGGTTGGTGTTGTTGTGGGTGGTGAGGCCGATATGGTTGATAGTCATATAGTCCTTCTCGTCAACTATCACTTTGATGAGAGGAGATCCACAGCTGTCGAGATATAAGCTTGCCACAATCTTCCCGTCAGGCGAAGTCACTCGCGACAAGTTGCCATCGTTTTTGCAACCGCAGAGCATCAAAAATGAGGCCGCAATAATGAGATAAAGGACTTTCATTAATAGGGTGACTGGTGGTTAGTGATTGGGGCAATCTTGTTGGTTAGCATTTTTCACCAGTTCGGCCATGAGGATGGCGCAGGCTACAGAGGCATTGAGCGATTCGGCAGTGCCGCCAAGATTGGGGATGGTGACCCTATGGGTGACACAGGCCTGGACCTCGGGTGTGATGCCCTTGGACTCGTTGCCGATGACCAAGACAGCGCCTTCAGCCGGCACTTGTAGGCCGGGGCCTTGCCAGATGTTCTCGCCGTTGAGGAGAGCGCCGAAAACGGGTTGGTGGCAGGAACTGAGATAGGAGGGGAGGTCGCAGTAGGTAATCTGTGTGCGGAAAAGTCCGCCCATGGTGGATTGCACCACCTTGGGGTTGAAACACGAGACGGTGCCCTCGGAGCAAACGATGTGGCGGATGCCGAACCAGTCGGCGGTGCGGATGATGGTGCCGAGGTTGCCGGGATCCTGCAAGTGGTCGAGAGCGATGGTGAGAGGACGTTGATTTGCAGATGTGTGAGTTTGTTGATTTGACGATAAGATGTTGCGGTCCAATAACATCCAAACCTCGTTAGGGGTGCGCATGCTACTGATACGTTCGAGCATAACGTTGTCAATTTCAAATACTTCTGCATTAGTTGGCGGGTCGGGGTGATCCGAGAGCCACGAATTTGTGGCGCAAATAGTGCGAATAGGCACGTTTGCTGCCAATATTTCGTCGCATATCTTCACCCCTTCGACAACAAAAACTGAGTCTTCATCGCAACGCTTTTGTTGCTTATATACAGCAAGTTCCTTTAATTTTGTCTTTGAAATCATGATACAAAGATACAATTTTTTTCAAAATAATTTTGTTATTTCAAAAAAAGTGTGTAATTTTGCACCCGATTTCAAAATCAAGATGGTGGGCGTAGCTCAGCTGGTTAGAGTGCCGGATTGTGGTTCCGAAGGTCGTGGGTTCGAATCCCACCTCCCACCCAGAAAGGTTGCAAGAGATTGCAACCTTTTTTTGTTTTGGTCGGCGGGGCTGATTTTTTATTGGCTTAGTAGTTTAGTTGTTTAATGGCTTAGTAGTTGCAACGATTAAGCGTATCAGCGACCAAGCATTTAAACAAATAAGCAGTCAAGCCAGCAACAAAGCCAACGTAAATTCACATTTTTTTTGATGAATGGAAAAAAATGTGTAATTTTGCAACCCTAAATACAATTTGAATAATGGAGCAACTAGAATACCAAGAAGGCCGTACAGAACTTGAAACTTTGGGCGAATTCGCACTGATTGACCGTCTGACCGATGGTTTTGAGTGTAATCAGAAAAGCACCATCAAAGGTGTGGGCGACGATTGCGCCGTGATAGGAACAGGCAAGAAAAAGACTGTAGTGACAACCGATATGCTGGTGGAAGGTGTGCATTTTGATATGATGTACACTCCCCTCAAGCACCTTGGATACAAGGCCGTAGCCATCAATCTGAGCGATATTTGTGCCATGAACGCCACGCCGCGCCAAGTGTTGGTGAGTGTGGCAGTGAGCAATCGTTTTTCGGTAGAGGCCTTGGAGGAATTGTATGCCGGTATTCGTCTTTGCTGCGAACGTTACGATGTTGACCTTGTAGGGGGCGACACTTCGAGCAGCCGTATAGGCATGGTGATCTCGGTCACGGCCATCGGCGATGTGGATGAAGACAAGATTACTTACCGCAAAGGTGCGCAGTGCCACGAGCTGATATGCGTGAGTGGTGATTTGGGCAGCGCCTACAGCGGTTTGCTGGTATTGGAGCGTGAGAAGGTGACCTATCAGGCCAATCCTGATTTTAAACCCGACCTGGACAGCTACGATTATGTGCTGGAGCGTTTCTTGAAGCCCGAACCGCGTGTGGATATTATCAAATATCTGGCAGAAAAGGAGATTGTTCCTACCTCGATGATTGACGTGAGCGATGGTTTGGCCAGTGAGCTGCTGCATATCTGCAAGCAGAGCAATTGTGGATGTGAGGTATATGAGGAGCGTTTGCCTATCGATTATCAAACGACACGCGTATGCTCAGAAATGAGTAAGAATATGCTGCCAGTGAGCAACGCGCTGAATGGTGGCGAAGACTACGAGCTGCTTTTTACCATCAGCCAGAAAGATTACGAGAAGATTAAGGACAGCAAAGAGGTGCACATTATAGGCCATATTACCGAGGAAGGATCGGCAGCGGTGATGGTGACTCCGCAAAATACGGCAATACAACTGCGCGCTCAAGGTTGGAAGGAGGAGTAGCACCATGATGATGCAGGATACTCCCAAATATCAGAATTGGCGTCGGCGAATGGTGGCGAGCCTGAAGGAGCGAGGTATTACTGACAAGCGTGTGCTGGCAGCTATGGAGAAACTGCCGCGGCATATCTTTGCCGGAGAAACGGCGCTTGACCATTTGTTGTATGATATTGACCATGCTGTGGCAATCGATTGCGGACAAACAATATCGAAGCCTTATACCGTGGCTTGGCAGAGCGAAATGCTGGAGCTGAGTGCCAATCAGTCGGTGCTAGAGGTAGGCACAGGCAGTGGCTACCAGACAGCCATCCTGTGCGAATTGCGTGCGCAGGTATTTACGGTGGAACGCCAAGTGAAGCTGTATCGCAAAACCAAGGCGCTGCTTGCCAGCATGAATTATAGGGTTAAATGTTTTTTGGGCGACAGTTTTAACGGAGTGCCCGAGATGAAAGATTATCTTTACGACCGCATATTGGTGACTTGTGGCGCACCCACCTTGCCTGAGGGCTTGATGAAATTGCTCAAGGTGGGAGGCATTATGGTGATCCCTGTGGGAGAAGAAGAGCAACGGATGCTGAAGATCGTCAAAAATGGTGAGGATCCATCCGAATGGGTGATAGAGGACAAAGGCGACGCCAAGTTTGTGCCCATGTTGGAAGGCCGCAATTTCTAATTTTCTATAATAACCTCTGCGATACCATTCACGAGGTATTTCTGTTTGGTGACTACATCTTCGCACTGCCATCGGGTGCGACGTTTGGCGATTGCTTTAAACAACTGTTGGGGTTTTGCCTTGATGCGGAAAAGAGTGCCGGGCTGCAAGTCGTTGAGGCAGATGTGCTCTTCGGCCACAAAGTTGGGGTTGTATTGCTTGAGCAGAGTGTCGATCTGTTTCTCAATAGTGCGGCTGAGAGGGATGCGCCGCGTGTATTGTTTGATGAGGGTGGCCAGTTCAGCGGGGAAACAGCTGATGTATTGCAAGAGCAGATTCCTGTATTCGTTCTGCCATTCGTGTCCGTGAGGCTGGGTGGAGTCGCCATAGCGCTGATGTGTGCAGAGGTGGGCCATTTCGTGTAGCAGCACCATCAGAAACTCATATTGATTTAGGTCTCCATTAACACTGATTTCTTGGTAATTGTGCCTAGGTTGGGGCCAACGATAGTCGCCCAGTTTGGAGGTGCGCTTGCGCGTGATGTGGAAATGAACACAATAGTGGTTCATGAAGTTGTAGATAGGATCTACCGCCATGGATGGCAAATAATTGGCCAATATGCTTTTGTAGGCTTCGGGCGACATATTACATGTATGATATCGTGTCGGGAGGCAGCGATTGGGAGAACGTGGGGCAATTGCAGTGGCGGCGTTTGCGGTGCTTGGGCATGTGGATGCCCTTGTTGCTGCATCCCACTGCCAACATCAGGAGGAATGCTCCTAAGAAGAAAAAGGCTATATTGCGTTGACGATGTTTCATTGCTACAATAACGAGCAAATGTTCGAAATAGTTTGTGGTGCGAGAAATTTTTAAAAAATAAGGGCCGCCTTTATGGAGGTGACCCTTATTTTTTAAAGAAAAGTCAATAGATTAGAGACCGAGGGTGCCGAACCAGCAGGTGATGGTGCTGTCGGCTACATCGTTCATCAGCAGGCCGTTCTGCCAGTTGATGTCGGTGTACTGGGCTTTGAAAACCTGGTCGGAGTTCTCAAGGTTGCTGCCGCCGCTGGTGGCAAAGAAAGCTACGGTCTTGCCGGCGAGGGCGGGATTGGCCTCGATGAAGGTGTTGATGATTCTAGGAGCGGTGTTCCACCAGATGGGGAAGCCGATGAGCACTACGTCGTAGTTAGCCACGTTAGCCTCGAAAGCCTTCATGGCGGGGCGGCAGTCGAGAGCCTTCATCTCCACGGAGGAGCGAGAGGTGGAATCCATGTAGTTGAGGTCGGCCTCGGTGTATTCCTCTTCGGGAACGATGGCCATGAGGTCGCCGCCAGCCAGGGTGCAGAGGCGCTCGGCAGCAGCCTTGGTGTTGCCGGTAGCGGAGAAATAGGTCACGAGGACTTTCTTCTGAGCCTGTTCGTCGGCGTTGTCAGTTTTGGGAGCGCAGGCTGCAAAGCACAGCGAGAGCGCAGCAAGGATAATGGTCAAGTGTTTCATTTAATGTGTGTTTTGATTAATAATAAGTTTAATATTGTGTGTATAATCGAAATCAATAACGTAGAAAACCGATATTTATTATCCTATCATCAAATTATTTGGCATTTGCCATTGCAACGATTAAGCATCTAAACAACTAAACGTCTAAGTTATAAGCTCAGTGGGCTGGTGAAGATGTTCTCCTTGGTGACATATTTGTCGAAGAGGAAGAACAGGAGGTCGATGACCAGGAGGGTGAGGATGCCGGCCAGGCCGGTGGAGCCGCAGAGGAGGTCGTTGAAATTGTTGATGAGCAGGATGCTGAGTCCGGCTACGGCGTTGAAAGTGCCGTGCATGATGGCGGCCACGATGACTGAGCCGCTCTTGACGCGGATATATTGGATAATCGGGGTGAAGCACATGCAGAATAGCACCATCATGAACACTCCGGCCACAGGATGCTGGGGGTAGTTGTGGCCCAGGAGGATGATGGGCGAATGCCAAGCGCCCCAGATGGCACCGATGATGAGGGCCGACTTGAGGAAGTGCTGACCCTGGAACTGGCGGAGCAGATAGCCGCGCCAGCCGGATTCCTCGCCAAAGGCAAGGAGGGCGTTGATGGTGGCACCGGCAAAGAGACCGCTGAGGAGGGAGATGGCGATGAGCAGCGCGGGTGTGAAAGTGATGCCGCCCTGGCTTTCGGCCATTTCATTCATTGCGTAGATTTGTGCCTGAAGCAGTTCGGTGTTGGTGGTGAGTTCGGCTCTGGGCATGAGTCCGCTAACGCCTAGGGTAATCAGTGCTATGACGGGCATCAGCAGCCAGCCGATGAACCACCAGCGGTTCACCTTCCAGCTGATGCCGATGTTGCGCAACGGCTTCTCGTGGGCCATGAGCTGCAGCGTGATGGTGGCGATGAGTGGGAATAGCATGCAAACGGCGGCAAGTCCGCTGCCCAAAGGGCTGTGATAGTCGATCTGACTGCCAGACCAACCCATGAAAATCATAGGTGCAAAGGCTAGGAAGGAGAATTGGAAGATGTTTTTGGTTTGTTTGTTCATGGTGTGATTGGCTTAGATGTTGAAGTGCTTAGTTGTTTAGTTGCTTAGTCGTTTAGTCGGCTTGTGTGACAACAATTAAGCATCTAAGCCACTAAACAACTAAGCTGTCTAAACTATTTTGAGAACATGATTTTTTCGCTGTTGAACATCTTAGTGAGGGCTACTACGGCACCCACGGTGTAGATGATGTTGGCTGCGATGGTGATGACCAGGGGCAGCATCTCCACCTTGAAGGAGAATACGGAGGCCATGCATTGTGCGCTGTTGTACACGGGGATGAGGTAGAGCAGGGGAGAGGAGGGCGAGCCAATCATGGGGGTGAGGGCAGCCATCATGATGAAGAGCATGAGGGGTGTGATCATGGTGCCGGCGGACTTCACATCCTTGGCCCAGGCCGAGAAGATGCTGATGGCGGAGATGATGATGAGCACGGTGCTGATGATAAGGAGGAAGATAAGTGCGAAGTCGGATGTCTGGTAGGGTAGGGCGAGGTTGAGTTGGTCGGCCTCTTCGGCACCCATTTTCAACATCTTAGGCAGCGAGAGGATGATGCCAAGGAAGCTAGACAGGCCGCTGAGAAGTGCGAAACAAGAGAGGCTGATGATCTTGCCCAAGGCCAGTTCGCTGCGCTTCATGGGGGTGACAAGAAGAGTGGCTATAGTGCCGCGCTCTTTCTCGCCGGCGATGGCGGTAGGTGCCACGGCCATGCTGCCCGAGAAGAGAAGCATGATGATGAGCATGGGGATGAGGTTTCCGAGGATGTCGCCAAGTTCGTCTTCGTCAGAAGAGCCTATGCTGGCCTCGTATTCATAATATGCAGTGTTGCGCACCTCTTGCAGCGAGTCGAGCAGGCGCTCCTCGTCGGCTGTGAGTGGCGAGATGAATTCGGTCTTCTGCTGTTCATCTTTGGCTATTTGCTCTTGCACTTTGTCGCCCATGAAAGAACCCATGAGTGTGTATATGACATAGATAAGCAGGCCGGGCATGATGACGGAGGTGAACACCAAAGAGCGGTCGCCAAAGAAGCGGGCGAACTCTTTGCGTATGATTGTTCCTACATTGTTTTTCATTCTTCGTCTCCTTTCATTTCTTTATAGATTTCAAAAAAGCGATCTTCAAGATTCATGCCGTTGCATACGGCTTCGAGGGTGTCGCAATGGGTCAGTTTGCCATCGATGATGATGCCCACGCGGTCGCAGAGACGCTCTACGAGGCTGAATATGTGGGTGGAGAGTATGACGGTCTTGCCCTCGGCCTTGAGCTCTTGTAGGAAGTCGGTGACGGTGCGGGCTGTGATGACATCCAGGCCATTGGTGGGCTCATCAAAGATGATGATGTCGGGGTTGTGTACCAGCGAGATAACGATGCTCACCTTCTGCTTCATGCCAGTGGAGAGGTTGGCCACTTTGACCTCGGCAAACTTGTCGATGCCAAAGCGGTTGAACAGTGCTTTCTTGCGGGTGGCTGCGGTGGCGGGGTCAACGCCGTGGAGGTCGCTGAAGAAGTTGTAGAGATAGTTGGGGGTGAAAAAGTCCTCCAGCTTTAGCTCGCTGGTGAGGAAGCCGATTTTGGAGCGTACCTGCTCGGCTTGAGACACTATGCTGCAACCGTCCACCCAGGCATCGCCTTGGTCGGGACGGATGAGGGTGGCAAGCATGCGCAAGGTGGTGGTCTTGCCAGCGCCGTTGGGGCCTAGGAGACCGAAGATTTCGCCACGATAGGCGTTGAGCGTCAGGTTGTCCACGGCCACTTTGTTGGTGGCGTGGGTGCGCTCTATTTTCTGTTGCTTCTTGGAGAGTTTGAAGGTTTTCGATAGGCCTTCAACTTTTAATATTTCTTCCATTGTGTTGATTTATTGTTTTTTCAGTGAATTGTGAAATAGTGAATTGTGAATTGAGGCTGCCGCGCTATTCACTACTTTACTGTTCCCTTTCTCATTTTGATTGAGCACCAGATGGCGATGGGCAGGGCGCATAGCGGAGCAAATGCCGAGGCGTGGAACACCTTTTGGATGAAGGGGGTGCCGTAGACCTCTGACAGTATGAAGCTGAATCCCAAGAGGGCGAGCGAGAGGGAAATGAGACCATCTGCCAGGAAGCGGTAGTTCCCGGTGTCGATCAATTTGTTCTTGCTGCGCCATTCGAATTTGCGTTTCTTGAAATTGAAGGTGTATTGGCCATTCCAGTCGGGGCGCAGTGTTACTACCAATAGTGCGGCCATGATGAGGGTGAATGTTGCCAATTGCAACCACAGCTCAATGTTGCCACCCTTTACCCCTAGAAAGACCGTGGTGGCTATGTCCATGGCAAAGGAGAGGGCGAAGAACGTGATGCCTATAATCTTGCGAGCTATCATGATTGTCAGGTTAAGGATTATGATTTTTTGATTGGCGTTGGCTGTTCTGGTTAAAGGGTCGGAGGCTGGGCTATTGCTCATAACCGCCTGTGCGGTACATGATGATGCAGAGCCAGATGATTACGGCAAAGACCACTACGAGCATGCTTAGCGTAATGATGAACAAGGTTTCCCAGAAGTGTCGGCCGGTGAGGTCCATCATTATCCTGCAGGCTGTCAGCAACGAGAGCCAAAGTGCCACTGTGCCGTTGAGGACTATCTGATAATTGCCCACATCGCGTAGCTTCTTGTTTCTCTTCCATTCGAATTTTTTGGCACGAAAGTTGAAGACCATCTGTTTGCTAGTTATGTTGGGACGTAAACTGATGATGATGAAGGCGGCCTCGGCGATGGCCATCTCGGCGAAGCTCCACCAAATATTGAACCAGTCGGCCTGCTCGGCTTTTGTCACGAGAATGCGCACGAGGGTGAACAATGTGACGATTATCGAGAGTGCCAGCATGGCGAATCCTATAATCTTGCGAATCTGCATATTATTATTCTTCTTTCTTTTTGGGTGTGCGCTTCGCCTTTTTGAGTGCCTCGGAGAGTATCCACTCTATCTGGCCATTGGTGCTGCGGAACTCGTCGGCAGCCCATTTCTCAATGGCGGCGTACACCTCTTCATCAACGCGTAAAGCGAAACTTTTTTTTGCCATGGGGTGAGTAAATCTAGATAATCTAGGACTTCTAGAAATTCTAGAGGGAATTAGTACAGCGAGCCAGTGTTGATTACGGGGCTGGCGCTCTCGTCGGCGCAGAGGACTACCAGCAAGTTGCTGACCATGGCGGCTTTGCGCTCTTCGTCAAGCTCTACAATCTGGTCCTGAGATAGTTTCTTGAGGGCGAGGTCAACCATGCTGACGGCACCTTCCACAATCTTCTCGCGGGCAGCGATGATAGCGTCGGCCTGCTGGCGGCGCAGCATCACTTGGGCGATCTCAGCAGCGTAGGCCAGGTAGTTGATACGAGCTTCCACAATCTCGATGCCGGCAATGCTCAGGCGGCTAGCCAGTTCTTCCTCCAATTGATTGTTAATCTCTTCGCCACCGCTACGCAACGTCACCTCGGGAGCGTGGTTGTCCATATTATCATAGGCATAGAGTCCGGCCACCTTGCGCAGTGCTGCATCGCTCTGCACACTGACGAAGCTGTCGTAGCCTTTCAGATCCTGCTTGTTGGCTTGTTCACCATTGGTCTTGGGAGCGGCCAGGGTATCTACATCGATGTCGAAGCAAGCCTTGTAGCAGTCTTTGATTTTCCACACTAGTACTAGGCCGATCATGATGGGGTTGCCGTTCTTGTCGTTCACCTTGATAGGGGGCACATCCATGTTGCGGGCGCGGAGCGAGAGTTTCTTCTTGCTGTAGAAAGGATTCACGAAGAAGAATCCGGTCTCGCTGATGGTGCCGCTATACTTACCGAAGAAGGTGAGCACGCAGGCCTGGTTGGGTTGGAGGATGATAAAACCGACGCAATGCATGATATAGATAAAAGTGAACAGGATTCCGAGGCAGATGGGCAAAGCAATCCATGCGGTGGGTTCGCCGGTGGCATCAACCATGCAGGGTTGAGAGCCAATCCATATTTCGACAAGGATGAAGGCTGCAAGCATCAATAGATTGATAGCCAAGTGAAAGAAGCCGTTGTTGGCTGCGGTCATTTTTTTTGCAAATTCTTTTGTTTCCATAGTATGTTGTTTTGTTAGTTATCAGTTATCAGTGATTTGTGCTTGTGTGATTGGTGAATTGGGTGTACTTCTCAACAAAAAACAAATCAACAAATCAATCCTCAATTTGATATTATTTTGATATCACTTTGCAAAAGTACGAACTTTTTTTTATTCCAACAAAATTTTTTTTCGTATCTTTGCATTTCGGAATAGAAAAACAATATGCTAATTGTTGACTTTAAATATCATACACTTATGAGAAAAATACTAGCATTTGCGCTCCTCGTACTGCTTATTATGGTTGCAAAAAACTCGTTTGCACAGTCTTCTGAGACCGATTTGATAGATGTTGAGCTGTATACGATTGAAATTAATTACGATTTCCCTGAAAATCAATATATTTTTGAGGCAAATACTTCTGTTTTCTTTAACACAAGAGACCCTCAAAGCGACACCATCATTCTTGATCTTATTTGCGACGAAGTGTTAGATGTTGTTTCAGAATATGGCGATACTTTGGGCTTCCGCTACGACCGGTCCAATGTCAGTCTGCACATAGCCTTGCCCCAGACAAGGTTTGGTGTGAAAATTCATTATGGTACCAATGGCTATGTAGAAGGTTATGGCTGGGGCGGACTCCACATCAGTCGTGATATGTGCTACAACCTGGGTGTAGCTTTCGACGAATATCCCCACAATTACGGCCGTGCCTGGTTCCCCTGCCGCGACAATTTCTACGACAAAGCCAACTATTTCATTCGTGTCCATTCCCCCAACCGCTATCAGCATCAATGCTCCGGCGTCTGTCTGTCTGCCACCGAGAATGATGGCATCCGCACTACCGAGTGGGAGCTCTCCAATCCGGCTCCCACCTACTTGGTTTCGGTTGCCCTTGCTCCGTTTCACACCATCGAACGTCCCGTCAATAGCCTTTATGGAAACTATCCTCTCACATTGGCTTTCACCTCACACGACAGCACTCGCGTTGCTGAAGCCTATGAAATATTGGACGATGTAGTGCCGATGTTCGAACGCTGCCTAGGTCCGTATCGCTGGAACAGAATTGGCTACGTGGCCACCGAGAAAGGCTCGATGGAACATATCAACAACATAGGACTTGTGTCGGTGTGTATGGCCGATAAGGAGCAGGTGGCCTGCCAGATGACCATTTGCCACGAACTTGCCCACGCATGGTTTGGCAACCTGATTACCTGTGCTTCGCAGGAGGATATGTGGTTCAATGAAGGTGGTGCCAGTTTCTGCGAGGAATTGGCCAACGAGGCAGCCTATGGCAAAGAGTCGTCGGTTAATTATTATCAAGAAATGCTGTCGAAAGTGCTTCGTACCGCTCATATGGATGATGGCGGCTATCGGTCACTTTCGGGCATGGATCGCCACTACACCTATGGCACCACATCGTATAAGCAGGGAGCCATGATGTGGCATTCGCTTCGAGGCTATCTTGGCGACTCCCTCTTCTACCAAACCATGCGACAGTTCTTTGCTCAGAGCGGATTGAATTTCCCAAGTCTTTCGGCCGAACAGATTCGCGATAGTCTCAGTGCTATCAGTAATGTTGACCTCACAGATTTTTTCAACTTCCATGTATTCAATCCGGGTTTTGTTGACTATTCGGTGGATGCTTTTGAGGTGGCTGGAAACAATGCCTCCATCACCCTGCGTCAGCTTTTAAGAGCAGCACCCAGCTACAGCCGTGGCAACCGCGTGCCCGTCACTTTCTTCTCGCAAGATCGTAGAGAAGAAACCCGCCTAATGGAGTTTGACGACAGTGTTGCCACCGAAACATTCAGTTTGCCTTTTGCTCCTGCCTATGCTGTGGTTGACTACTATCATGCGCTCTCCGACGCATGCACTTCCGATACCGTAGCCCTTGCCACCAAAGGCTTGAAGGATTTGAATAACGCCTATGCCAAAATATATGTCAACCATGCCACTTCTGGCACCGATGCCTGGGTGCATGTGGGACACCACTATGTGCGTCCTGAAGGTGAGTTGCCCGAAGGTATGTTGCGCATTTCCGACCGTTATTGGCAGGTTGCGGGCATAGTGCCTTGGGATGGCGATGTGCAAGGCCGCTTTTTCTATAACCAAGGCACCAATAACACTGCTGGTGCTGCCTTTCTCGACTATGGTTTTTACGATAAGCGTCAAACCCTCGACTCCATGTGCCTAGTCTATCGCCCCACGACTCACGACGTTTGGCAGGTGGTATCGCGCACACGCACCTCTTCTAGCTCTGTCACCAAGGGTTATTTTACTGCACGACTGTTTCCAGGCCAGTATGCTTTGGCCGTCATTGATAGCAATATGGTTTCTATTCCGGAAATTGAACAGCCCCAGTCGCTCAGCATCCGTCCCAATCCGGCGCATTCCAATCAGTTTGAACTTTATTGGACTTCGGCAACACAACCATTTGATATTACCATTTTCGATGCTACGGGCAAAGAAGTGTTCCGTCAGGCTAATGTGACCAACGCGACAAAAATCCGCCATCATCTTACTGCCGGTATATATGTGGTTGTGGCCCAGATCGGCAACAAAGTGGCACGGGCCAAACTTGTAATTGAATAATGAAATTGAAAAAATATTTAATATGAAGCGTTTCTTATTATCTTTCGCACTGATGCTTGGCATGATATGCTTTTGTGGCAAGCTTCAAGCTCAAATTGTGGAAAACGATTCCATTGATGTATTGCACAACGAGATTGTGCTTGATTTCGATCATCTTTATCCAGGTCTCCTTTATGTGCATTCGCAGGTTACTTTTATCGACAAAACACATGCCTCGTACTATCCTTTTGATGTGATTGTTGATTCTCTTATCTCGATTGATTTCGATGGCCAGAACATCAGCCCATATACTTTTGCTTTCGGCTACGACGCTTCGGCCCACACTTTCAAGATTGTGCCCAATCCTGAGAACCAGATAGGCGACACGCATGTGCTCACAATGACATATTGTGTAGTTCCTTCCAGTTTTGGTAATGAAACGGGCGATGGAGGTATTTTCTTTAGACCAGAAGAAAACCTCTTCTATAATCTAGGCGAAAGTCGCACCACGCCCTATTCTCATAGTGTAGGCCGAGCTTGGCATCCTTGTCGCGACAATTTCTACGAAAAATCCACTTACCATATCACCTTCACTTCTCGTCCAGGATGGCATCAGCTCTGCAGTGGTACATGGGACTCTGAAGTGGTCAATCCTGACAGTTCCACCACTAGCCAGTTTACTTTAGATAAACCTGTGTCATCCTATGCAGTAGGCATCTGGGCTGGTGCCGACTCGATATACACTACATCGTTCCAAGGCGTTAATGGCACAATTCCTGCTGTGTTTACTGTGCCTGAATTGGCTTCCGTCAGTCAAGTGGCCGATTTTGTGCAGCGACTCCAACCTATCATCAATACATTTGAGTCGCATTTCGGACCTTTCCCCTGGAATCGTATAGGCTATGTTAACTGTGGTAATAGCTATGCCGGAATGGAGCATGTTGATAATATCGCAGTTCCAATGTGGGCTTTCTTTATAGAAGATCCCTCGTCCGAGTATTTGCTCTATCACGAACTTGCCCATTTCTGGTTTGGCGATTTGGTGACCGGAGCCAATGAGCGAGAAATGTGGTTCAACGAGGGTGGCGCCACTTTTGCCGAAGAATTGGCCCTCGAAGCCCTTCATGGTTCTGCCAGTGCCGACTCTCTTTATCAGAGTTATATTGAATATTGTCTTCGCGGATTTGCCGATGATGGTTGTCCTAATGTACCTTTGCTCAGTACTCCTCATCGTTATTCTTTCGACGGTTTGGTTTATCGGCGTGGCGGCATCTTTTGGCATTCTTTGCGCGGTTACATGGGCGACAGCCTTTTTTACTCTTCTATGCGTCGCCTCTTCAGCACTATGGCCTATTCTGCCATTACATCCCAACAACTTATCGATAGCCTTTCGCTCTATTCGGGCATTCCCATTGGCGAGTTTGTCAACTTCAACCTTGCCACCACAGGCTTTTTGTCGTATAGCCTTGAACAGTTTGTGCCCCAAAGCAACGGCGCCACAATCACTGTGCTTCAACGCTTGCGCGACACCGATGTGCACCTTATGGCCAATCGTTTGCCTGTAACCTTCTTCTCGGCCGACCTTCAGCAGGCTGACTGCCTGATGGTTTTCGACGACACTTTGTCCACCCAGACCTTTAGCCTACCCTTCACTCCTGCTTTTGCTATTCTCGACTACCATCACCAGCTTTCCGATGCCTGTACCGAGAACGAACTTTCTCTTGCCGACAAAGCTACCACCGTTCTGCCTCAGGCTTATGCCAAGGTTGTGGTGAGTCAGCCCACTTCCAATGCCTATGCCTGGGCACATGTGGGCCATCACTCCCTGCCTCCTGCCGGTGATATGCCTGATGGAGTGTTGCGTGTGGCCAACCGCTTTTGGCAAGTGAGTGGCTTGATCCCCAACGATGTGCGTGTCCGAGGTCAGTTTGGTTATGACAATAGTTCAATCGATAGAGATTTTCTGATTGGACAACATGTGATGGACTCTGTTGGCCTTATTTATCGAGCCGATCCCTCGCAGGAGTGGCAGCTAGTATCCGTATCTCGCACTTCTTCCAGCACCATATGCAAAGGCTTTTTTGTTGCAAAGTTGGCTCCTGGCCAGTATGCTTTGGCCGTGGTTGATACCAATATTATCAGCGTGCTTGAGGAAGAACCCCTCTCGATTACCCAAGTGGGACAGGATGCCGGAGCTTTGCATCTTATCCTTGCTCCCAACCCCAGCACACAAGGCCAGTTTAAAGTAATGGTGGCCGACTGCGACAAAAAATTCGACCTTCAGGTTTTCGATCTTTTGGGTCGCAAAATGTTGCAACAGAGTGATGTAGTGAATGGTCAGGTTATCAACCATCAACTACCTGTTGGAAGATATATCGTAATAATTAAAAATAATTTCTTATCTTTGCATTCGCAAATAATTATACAATGAAAAAAATAAATATTGTCTTACTGATAGTTATGCTCTTTGCCGCTGTGTCGGCATCGGCTCAGTACACCCAGCAGCGTCCTAATGTTGAGTACATGCTCAAAATCGAAGCTGGCTACCTCCAAAATGTTGGCAACTATGGCAAGCCTTCCATTGATGGTGTGGCTCCCAATGTCAGACCCCAAGGCTATAACCTCAATGCTCATGAAGTGGCCTTTGGCCTCAACATCATCAATGGTGTCAATATCAGCCAGGATTTCTTCCTAGGTGGTGGTGTGGGTTTCAGCTACTGCCTGCCCATGCTCAACGACCCCACCCTCCAGCCCAGTCCTATGGGTCAGGTGTTCGTTGATATGGATTATCGCCCGGTAGGCGACACCTGGGCACCTATGGTAGGTGCTCGTCTGGGTGGCAGTTTCCTTATGAATTCCAACAACTACGGTACCACCATGAGCCCCTATGTTGAGATTTACACTGGCCTCAACTGGTTCTACGACCATGCCCTCCAGCAGATGGATCGTAACTACCACTCCTTCTATGTGGAGGCAGGTGTTGTGTTCCAACAACAAACGGTCTTTATCCCCATCCGTCTTGGTTGGAGACTTTAACGAATTGATAATTGATAATTAAGAATTAAGAGTAGGGTTGACCCAATATTCTTAATTCTTAATTTTTAGTTCTTAATTATTATGCAGTCCACTCGACAACAAAAAATAGCGCGTCTAATTCAGCAGGATCTTGGCGACATCTTTCTTCGTGAAATGAAGCCTGTCTTGGGCAATTCGCTGATCACCGTAACAGGTGTGCGTATCTCGCCCGACCTCTCCATTGCGCGTGTCCATGTCAGCATCATGCCTATTGGCAATATTCCTGCTTATGCAGACCGCCCTGAAGAGCCTGCTACCAAACAGGGCATTATCGATGCTATCCTTACCTTCGCCCCCGACATCCGTCGCCGATTAGGTTTGCGCGAAGGCAAGCAGTTGCGCATCATCCCCCAGCTTGACTACTATCTTGACGACTCTCTCGACTACGTTGAGAACATTGAGCGCCTCTTAAAGCAATGAACCTCCATCTGCTCATTGCTCGTCGATACTTCTTTTCGCGTAAGCAGAAGACAGTTATCAATATCATTTCCTGGATATCTCTTATAGGTATCGCCGTCAGCACCACAGCACTGATTGTGGTGCTGAGTGTGTATAATGGTATTGGCAACCTCACGCAAAGCCTCTTCAATTCATTCGATCCGCCCATCCTGGTGCAGCCTGCTCAAGGCAAAACTTTCCACACATCGCAGATGCCGTATGACCAGCTTGCTCAAGTGCCGGGTGTGGCTGCTGTTTCGCAGATAGTTGAGGAAAACGCATGGATTACCTATCACCACAATCAAGCCATTGTCTCCCTCCGTGGTGTTGACGAGGCTTATCCCCAGGTAACCGGACTCGACACACTTCTGTATCAAGGTCAATACATTCTCAACGGTGGTCAGCTCTCGGGTATTCCCGATACGGCCAACTCCGCTGTCAATTTTCTTATCTTTGGTGCTGAAATATATTATAATCTCGGCATCCGAGAAACGTCCAATACTCCTGTGTCAGTGCATATACCCAAGCGCGGCGTAGCTATGGGCGTCACCATGGATCAGGCGCTCAACACCGGATATGCCTACCCAGCAGGCAACTTCTACATCCAGCAAGATATCGACACCCGTTATGTGGTGGCCTCCCATACTTTTGTGCGGCAACTCCTCAATTATGCACCCGACGAGTGCACCTCTTTGGCCTTGGCTCTCGAACCCTCGGCCAATATCAAGCGAGTAAAACAGCAAATCCGTCAGTTGCTAGGCAGCGACTATCGAGTGCTCGACCGCTTTGAGCAACAGCCTATCTACTACAAAGTGTATCGTTCCGAACGATTGGGCATTTACCTCATATTGGCACTTATCGTGCTTATAGCCACGCTCAACCTTGTGGCCTCCCTTTCGCTTTTGGTGCTCGACAAACGCCGTGATATATCCACCCTCCGATCATTAGGTATGCTGCGCACCGACATTTGTCGCATTTTCCGTATTGAAGGACTTCTCATTTCGGCCTTTGGTGTGATTGTGGGACTGTTGGTTGGTTTTGTTGTTTGCTTTGTCCAGCAACAGTTCGGCTTGGTGAAAATGGGCGACGGATTTATTGTCTCCGCGTTCCCCGTAGCCATGCGCCTCACCGATTTTCTGCTCACCTTCCTTCTCGTTATGGCAATCAGCGGCACATCTGTGCTGGTTTCCATCACCCGCCGAAAGTTCTAACCATTCCCACTTTTGGCTCGCTGATCCTACGGTCATTCTACGGTCATTCTATGGGGTTTCTACGGTCTATAGAGCGTTGTTGCTCCGTAAAATGACTGTAGGAACCCCGTGATATCATTGGGTCTTGGCTGATCATAGATGGCTGCCCTGACGATTGTTTTTTTAGCTAAGTAGGTGAGTTAGCAAAAAGGTGGTTGTTTCCAAAACGGGAATGGCCACCTTTGCGTTTGAACATCTATATCAATCTTTACTCCCAAACACGATGTACCCTTCGGTTGTTGTCGCAAACTTATGGCCAACTGCGTGCTGACTGTCAATTATTCTGTTCTTCATAACGAGAATGTTTTGTGTTATGAATGTTCTTCGTGCAACGTGTGACGACATACACTTCCATCGTGGTCGCTCTATACGCTTTATCTTGTCGCCAACCTTATATTCTATCACTTCAATATCATCAAACGTTTTGTGGAGGTGCTTGCAAATGTCCTTTAGATGGTGGTTGTAGTTGCTGATGTCGCCACGATATGGGATTTCGTGGTTCGGGTATTTGGCTTGAAGGTCGTTGAACATTCGCTTAAATAGTACCATGTCGAGTTTGTTCGTAACCTTTAAGCCTGTCTTTTGCTGCAACATTGAGAATCCGCTTTCGTTACCTATAAAGGCTGAATTGTCTAGTCTTGATAGGTCGGAATATCTAAGTCCGAATCCTATTGCGTTCATTAGGAATGTATCTCGGACTAGCTCTAATGTACGCTTTTTGTCGGCACGATAGCTTGTTGTGTTGATGTCGAAATAATAAAGTTGTGCAAGCTCTGCCATTGTAAGGCACATTCTGAGGGGTTCGTATGCTGGCTGGGGAACAAAATCGTAGGTGTCGGACAATTCTGCTCCGTGCCTGCCAGACCAGTGTAGCATTGATATTAGGTTGTGCAGGTATGTCACTGCTGACGACGGACGAAATTCAAGATGTTCCACCATGTACATGTACAGCTGTTGGTTGAAGTATCTGTCGAATTTGTATGTTGGAAAGTTTGGATTGATTGTGTTTAGAAAATTAATTATAACTTTCAATTGTTCACGTTTTTTGTCGGTGATGTATCTTGAAGATAGTAGGAACGTTGCCGCACATTGTTGTGTTGATTTGCCTTGAAGGTTTATAGTGTTGTGTCTAGTGTTGTCGTTAGCTAACACTAGAAATTCATCTAGGTTGAATTGTTGTGCCATGATATGATGGATTTTAACCATTAATTAACTTATTGGCATTAGGCTTATATAGGAATACCTATGATCAGTCTTAAGTATAATGTGCATATCGTTAATGCATATGGTAAATAGTGCATGAATGCATTATTAGGGTAGTATAAGAGTTGGCAATAAAAACTCCGAAAAGACAAAAAATGTTGCATGTTATTATGCAAAAATTAATAAAAAGTCGTATCTTTGCAAATTCATTAGTTTAGAACATATTAATATTAATTATTTAGATACAATTAGTTAAATGAAATTTATTGAAACTAACAACATCAAAGGCGACGTTTTCGGCGGTGTAACTGCCGGTATTGTCGCACTTCCTTTGGCTTTGGCTTTTGGTATCCAGGCTTTTGGTGGCGTGAGCGACCCTTCGGCTGCTTCGATGGGTGCGCTGGCCGGTCTTGTGGGTGCCACTATGCTGGGATTTTTTGCAGCTCTGTTTGGCGGCACACACAGTCAGATTAGCGGTCCCACTGGTCCTATGACCGTGGTTACAGCCACTTTGGTGAGCGGTGTGTGGGCTAGCAGTAATGGCAATATCTCCTCTGTGTTGATCAGCATGGCGCTGGCAGGCCTGTTCTGCGGTCTTTTTCAGATTTTGTTTGGTGTGATTAAGATTGGCAAATATGTGCGCTATATTCCCTATCCCGTGCTGTCGGGTTTCATGAGCGGTATTGGTATCATCATTATCCTGCAGCAGCTGTATCCCCTGGTGGGTCTGAAAGGTTCTGGCACGATGATCGACCTCGTAATGGGCATTCCCGCTGCAGTGGCCGGTGGCATTAGTGTTAAGGCTCTGTTGCTGGGTCTGGGCACTATTCTGATTATCGAACTATTCCCCAAAATCACCACCAAGGTGCCCGCTACGCTGGTAGCTTTGATTGTGATGACTGTAGTATCGCTGTTCTGCGGCTTGGAAGAAAAACTGATTATTGGCGACATCCCTGCAGGGATGCCTCTGCCTTTCTTTATGAAGGGTATGGACATGGCCAGCGTTGATTGGGCTACAGTGCTGAAGGCCGCCATTATCCCCGGTTTGACACTGGCTGGTTTGGGTTCAATCGACACGCTGCTGACTTCGGTGGTGGCCGATAATATCACCAAGACCAAGCACAATTCCAATCAGGAACTTATTGGCCAGGGTATTGGTAATGCTGTGGCTGGTTTGTTCTGCGGTTTGCCCGGTGCTGGTGCTACTATGCGTACCGTGGTAAATGTAAAGAGCGGTGGCCGTACTCAGATTTCGGGTATGATTCATGCGGTGTTGCTGCTGGCTATTTTGCTTGGTTTGGGTAGTGTGGTGAAATTTGTTCCGCTGTCGGTTTTGGCCGGTATCCTGATCACTGTGGGTTGGGGCATTATCGACTTCAAGGGCTTTAAGGACTTGCTGCGCATACCTCGTGCCGACGCAGTGGTGCTGGTAGTGGTGCTGTTGGTTACCGTGTTTGTAGATCTGCTGACAGCTGTGGGTATCGGTATGGTGATTGCCTGCGTGCTGTTTATGAAACGTGCTTCTGACCTGGTGGAAGGTGGCTATAGCTCGGCAGCTATGAGCGACACCGACTTGCGTAAGGGTCTGCCCGATCCTGGCCAGGCCAATTTCGATAAGACCAAGGCTTGGTCCGACGAGGGTGGTATCACCGAAGAGATGCGTAAACATATCTACATCCAGCGTCTGAACGGACCTATCTTCTTTGGCTCAATCAATAAGTTCAAAGAGGTGATGGAAGATGTGCCCACCGATGCTAAGGTGGTGATTATCCGTATGAAATTGGTGAGCTTTATGGACCAGAGCGGTTTGTATGCTATGGAAACCGCCATCAAGGACTTGCAGGCTCGTGGTATTTTGGTGCTGATGACCATTATCCAGCCCCAGCCGCTGTATATGCTTAAGACCTTGAATATGATTCCCGCCGTGGTGCCTGAGGAGCATACCTTTAAGACCTTTGAGGACTGCACCGCATATCTGCAGACTTTGGAGTGGTAAACTTTTTGATTAGAGAAAATTAATAATATACGAATCAACAAATAAACACATATTACTATGGGAAGAGCGTTTGAATATCGTAAAGCAAGAAAAATGAAACGTTGGGGTCACATGGCCCGCACATTCACCAAGATCGGTAAAGAAATTGAGTTGGCAGTATTGGCCAGCGGTCCCGACCCGTCGAGCAACCTGCGTCTGCGCCTGCTGATGGCTACCGCCAAGAGCGAAAGTATGCCCAAGGAGAACGTGGAACGTGCTATTAAGCGTGCCACCGAGAAGGACAAGAGCGCATATAAAGAAGTGGTGTATGACGGCAAGGGCCCTCACGGTACAGTGTTTGTGGTGGAAACCGCTACCGACAACCCCACCCGCACCGTGGCAAACATCCGTGCTGCTTTTGTTCGCGGCAAGGGCGAGCTGGGCACCATGGGTATGAATGACTTCCTGTTTGAGCGCAAGTGCTCGTTTGTGGTGGCCATGAAGGACGGTGTGGATATGGACGAACTGGAACTGGAACTCATTGATTATGATATCGACGAGGTGTTCTTGGACGAAGGCGAAATCAATATCTTTGCCGACTTTAAGAACTATGGTCCTATCTCCAAATATCTTGAAGACAATGGCTTTGAAATCAAGTCGTTTAAATTCGAGCGTATCCCCATGACCATGCGCGAGCTCACTCCTGAGCAACAAGAGGATGTAAATGGATTGATTGAGCGCCTTGAGGCTGACGACGATGTGGTAAATGTGTTCCACAACATGGCTTAAGCAATGTAATATCAGCCGCCCTGCCAGCAATGGCGGGCGGCTTTAATAAAACTCTGCTCCATGATATTATATTTAATAGCTATCAATATTATTACCATGGCCTTGTTTGTTTTCGACAAGATAAGGGCCTCTAAGCATCATCAGCGCAATAAGTATCGTGTGCCCGAAGGGGTGTTCCATACTTTGGAGTTGTTGGGTGGTGCTTTTGCTACATTACCTCTCTGTTTTCTTCTTAAACACAAAATCGGTAAGAAGAACAAGACTTATTTTGTTTATTTTTCTGCCGTGATGGTGATAGGATGGATTAGTCTGTTGGTGCTTATGCAAACGCAGTTCGGTACTATCGATATCTTTGCTATCGCTATGAACGAATTGGATTAGGTTATAAAGAAGAGTATAAATAAGGGTGGTCGTCTGTTGGATGATCGCCCTATTTTTCTATTTGACAATAATCTCGTCGGTGAATATCCAGGCAGGATTGCCTGTGGCCCTATGCCATTCGGGGATGGTGGGCAATGGCTCGGCAACTACTTTGATATAACGAGCCTTACCATTGAAATTCGGCGAGGAGAATGTACCAATCTGCGGAACGGCCAGCTTCTCAGGGTCGGTAGGATGCAGGTCGCCAACCAACTGCCAATGCTTCTTATCTGTTGAGATATAGAACCGAATATTCTGCGGGAAGAAAATCCACGAAAGCGGATAATAATAGAAGTCAATGCTGATGCTGGAAACCTTGCACTTCTTCCCCAAGTCAATCACAGCATCAATTGTTTCGCCATAAAATCCCATCCAACAGTTGTGGTAGTTGAGCATGCCGGCACGGCCGTCGGTCAACCCTTGCGCACCCCCCGAGTAATATCGCTGATCAGGCTCGTGACGAAGTTCCACTTTGCAGCCGCGAGCCAGATTTGTCCGTGAACACTTGGCCAAGTAGCCGTCAATATCGCCCCGATATTCGTCGGGAGTGTAGCCCATTTCGTGCAAACATGTAATCCCGAAATCCTTACTGTCATCTACAAAGTTTTCTACCATAGGCAGGAAAGTGCTGTCCATGGGCAGGACACCGGCCATGGTCAGCTCGATGGTGGCAAAGTCGAGCGACAGCTCCAGTTCGCGAATCCTTCTATTCTCCAGATCACTATACCCCATGTCAGTGCCATCGGGCAAGGTTTTGTGATAAAACTGTGGCTGGTGCCGCGACACCGAGTCGCGGGCATCCTGGATGAGCTGGCGATAGCGCGCCAAATTGGCCGGCGAGAGATAGCCCTTGGCAGCATCTATCGGGTAGCCGTAGATATCAAGCCACTGTTCGGAATTGCATAATGCCTGATGCATGGAGTGATACAATGTTTCAATAGGCTGGGCGGCCACACCGTAATAGTGGTGGCAGAATTCATGGATGAGGGAATCGACATTGGCATCGGCGTTCCACATAAGTTTGGCCAGGAGATATTGGCGCAGATGCATCCAGGAAGTGATGTTCTGCGCTCCTGATCCCTGCTCAAACATCCACCGTACCCCATTGTCGCGGAAAAACTTGAGATTAGGGCCGAGGACATGAAGGTTGGGAAACGGGTCCCAATAGTTGCGGAACTGCACCACATAGTCCCACATATAAATATTAGATGTAAGGGCCGACCAGTCGTGCATATCCTGGCGAAACGAGGCCTCGCGAGGGGCAGTGGCTATGGCCTCTTGGCGGCCGCACTCGATAGAGCAGAACATGATGTTGACATTGCTGTCGGGCCGCTCAATATGGCCATTCACCGGCTTGGGTGCCTGCCGGGTATATTGGTAGGCAAGGGTGGAGATGGTCTTGGTGGGGAAGCGGCGTGCCACCTGGTTGATGAAATGAATCAGAGTGCCGCTAGGTCCGCCATAGAGCGAATCGGCATGACGGCACTTAGCGCACTGGCAGCCATTGATATTGTCGTTGTTGGAAACCGACCAGATCTGCGCCTCGGGGTGGAGGGCGATGCTGTCGGCCAAGTGAGCACATAGGGTGTCGAGCACCTCGGGATTGGTAAGGCAGAGCTGACCATCGCGCACTCGGCGACCATTAATCTCGGAAAACCACTCGGGATGGGCCTCAAAATACTGCTGGTGTGGCACAAGGCGCTGGAATGTGTGCACAAACAGGTTGGACCACTGCAAGTTGGAGCGGAAGTGGAGGCCGTGCCAATCGACGTATTCTTGGCTGTGGTAAGGGGTGTAGTACCACATCTCGCGGTGGGCGAAGCTGGGGTTGTTTACCTCATCCGCCTTTACAAATGGGGATGACACATGGTTCTTTACCAACGATGCCACCTCGGGGTGAGTCATGGCCAGGCCATTCAGCTCCAAGAATCGGGCCGCTCCATAGATAACGCCTTTGCCTTGAGGGGCATAGATGTCCACAAATCGACCATCGCAGTGGAGTCGGAAACCATCATCGCGCACGTCCTCCTTGCGCGAGAGGAATCTTCTGGCCCACTGGGTGTTGCCAACAAAGGCCACCGGGCCAGAATCATTGTTTAGGTGCCAGACGAGGTCTTCTACCATGTCTGGCTCAGGTAGTACAATGTCGAAATCGCTTATCTTTTCCTTCAAAAGTTCAGCCGCCTGCAGTTCCTCCGCAGTGGGTTTTTGTGGCACAAAGATGCAGCGATTCACCTTCAAAAGAGAGGGTTGCTGGGCGATGGAACCAAGGGCACAAAATAATAAAAGACAAACGATAACGACCTTTTTCATAAGAAACTAGATTTTCTAGAATTAATTGATAGTAAAAAGGGTGATGAAATGAGCGGCATTTCATCACCCTTTTTAGTGATTTGTGATGAGTGATCTGTGAACTGACAAATTATTTGTCCGATCACTAATCACTCATCACCGTTCACTTATTTTGCATCGCGACCGGCGCGGATAGCGGCGATGTTGGTGTTGACAACAGCCTCGCCTTTGCGGCCAAAGATGTTCTGGATGGCTTTCTCCAACTCGGCGAATTCAATCTCGAGATAGGGAGCAGCTGCACCAAGGAGCACCATGTTACCACGGGCGTTGAGGTCCTTAGCAATCTGGTTGGCGTTGAAGCTTACGCACTTGGGCAGTTTTGCGAGCTCAGCGTTTACCTTTTCAATCTCAGGATAGTTCTTGATATTGATGAAGGGGTCGGAGTTGGTGATAACGCAACCGTCGGCAGCCAGATAGGGGAGGTAGCGGAGAGCCTCCAT
>JAKSMO010000016.1 GCA_024400545.1 Bacteroidales bacterium
CATAATTTTAGACGTTCTTAATAAATTTTGCAGGAATACCACCGACAACAGTTCTTGGTGCCACATCCTTTGTCACTACTGCTCCGGCGGCCACGATGGCACCTTCGCCGATAGTAACGCCTTGCAGCACGGTGGCATTGGCGCCGATCCATACCTTGTCTTCGATGCGGATGGGGGCAAAACTCATATCGCCGCGATGGTCAGGGTCGGGATTGTGATTGATGGTGCAGAGGGTGACGTTGTGCCCCAGTAGGCAGTCATCGTCGATGAAAATGCCGCCCTGGTCCTGGAACTTGCAGCCGCTATTCATGAACAGACGTTCACCGATGTGGGTATTCTTGCCGCAGTCGGTGTTGAAGGGAGGGAACATGGCGAAACCCTCGGGTATCTCGATGCCCCATAGTTCGGAGAAGAGCACTCGCAGTTCCTCGGGGGTGTGATAGCGGTTGTTAATCTCCATGGTGATGCGGATGGCATCTTGCGCCATTTGGTGCATGAGCTGATGAGCCTCTGATCCGTTCTCCACGGGGAGGCCTGCCGCCATGTGTTTTCTGAATTGTTCTATCGTCATGCTATTTCTTTTCAAACTTTATGGGTGTGCCTTTCTCAAAGGTCTGAAACATCTCCGTGAGTTGGGGGCTCTCGCCCTCTTGGTAACCGTCGAGCACCAGTTCGGGGATGTTGCCTCTGATGCTGTAGATTTTTACGAACTGGTGGCCGGCCACCATCAGCTTGCCGTCCAGCAACGACACCGGGTACAACGTGCCCTGCGAGCGTATCGAGCCCAGAGCCACAATCCGACCCTCATCGTCCAATGCAAAAAGGCTTGCCTCGACGGCCTCGAGGTCGGTCTTTTCATTCATACCAAAGGTCTCTTGCGACACGAGCAGTATCTTGCGGCCATCCATCTCTGTGTAGGCAAAAGCTGCCGACTTGCTGAAATGTTCACAAAATGCTTCGAAAGCGGCTGTGCTGTCATCCTTTTGCCTGTCATGGCCGCAGGCGGACATGGCAAAAAAAGCCAGTAGGATGGGGAGTGGTAGGAGTTTTTTCATGGATTGTTTCATATGCGTACAATAACAGGAATGGGGACTAGCTTGCTCTTATGCAATTGCGAGCCATTTGAGCATGAGCAGAGAGGTAGATGCTGCGGCCAGCACAATCTGCTGTTCGGCGGGAAGCGTAGTATCAATCCAGGCCAAGCCCTTGCCCTCAGAATCCACTGCGGCAACACATCTGTCACCGTCGAAGATGGAATAGTAGAAACGTGTGCGAAGGAACATCACATCTTTGCCGGTAGAATAGTTGCGCCCACGAATGGTGTAGGCTTTCCCATTGTCGGCATACAGCACGCCACAATCAAAATCCTCTTCGGCAAAGGAGGTGTTGCAAGCCATGTGCCAGACACCAGACTGTGGGTCGTTGATGTCCACAGCATAGTCCAGACCTTTATCTACATTGACTGAAAACAGTTTCGCAATTTTGGCGAACTCATCATTGTTGAGGTTCTGCTTCACTTTGACCTTGACAGCCATCTCGCCCAGTTGCTGTTTGAACTTGATAGTAGCCTCTTTGCGCCAGGCGGCATAGAAGAGGCGCGACCTGACGGTCTCGGTTTCGATAAGTGTGGCGTAGGAAGTGGAGAAATCGCCATAACTGATGCGATGCTTGAAACCCAGGTTGTCGGCACCCGTCACGGGCCACATCTCAGGTTGTCTTTCAGCAATGTATTCGACACTAGTGCTACGGGATTCGGTAGGTTGGTCTTGGGCGTTGAGGGTCGTGCAAATCAACAGGCACAGCACTGACATGAGAATAATCTTCTTCATAACTATGTTATTTTTTACTTTTGAACTGACGTGTTGAGAGGCGAAATACTGCAGAACTATTTGATAGCCAAACAGCAGAACGCTTCGGCACTTCATTGTTTTATTTCTGCAAAGATACACAATTTTTTTACTTATTGAGATTCTTTATTGGTGATTGTGACCGGCGAAAGGCTGATGGAGCAGAGCTGTGCGGCCAGTGTATTGAGCATTTCGCACACGGACTTGGTGCATTGCCGATTGGGGTTGTACGACCAAGGGGAGATCTGCAACAATAGGCCACGAAAGCAGGCATCTATATGTGGGCCACTGGGCTTATAGTATGGTGAGAAACCGTTCAACCACAGCATAATCACCCTTAGTCCTCGTTGATAGGCCGCTTGAACCAAAGCCTGCTCGGCAGGAGAGATGCACGGAGTGACCAGCACGGCGCCCCTCTCCGCTTCTGCAAGATAGGGTCGTATGCTTTCAGCCACCTCCTCTTCTGTCTTTATGCGCTTGGGCAGCAAATATATGCCGTCAGCATCGGTGGCATAGCGAGAGATTCGCACTGGGATGCGCCACGGCCAGTCGAGGAGGAACATATTGCCCATCAAGTCAAAACTATGGCCGGGAATCAACTCTTTGCGCCAGACCTTGCGAAACAGATCAGGATGCTCCTGACGCAACAAGAGACGGCGCATATTATCTCGAATATAACGGAAGTACGCATCTAACTGGCCACGGCGGATCACCACACCATCGTTATAACCATCCTCAAAAAGTTTTGGCAAGGAGGGTGGCTTTGTATTATTCGTCGGCAAAACCGACGATGGGAAGGCAGGACATGGGAATGCGCTTTCCGGCAAGCATCCTTTAGAAATCAAATCTGGCATCAACAATCCTGTGTTCTGTCCTTCCTGAGTCTGTTTAGCAGACTCAGCAGCAGATAATTCACGCATAATACGGCGGCAGCCGGCATGGAATCCATTGACCAGATGCCCCAAATGCTTGGGTAATGGCTCTTTGACCCAATACAACACATGAATATGGTCGGGCATTACCTGGCGACATTTCACCACCACCTTCCCTTCCCACTGAGTACCCAGCATACCATATTGCAGTTCGTTCACCACCTTTTGGCCAAACAGCGTATAATGCATTCTCGGACCACCTTCATGCCCTCGTGGTATTCGGCTATCTCCTACCACCTCGCCAAACACATGCCGACGCCCCTCAACCACCAAAGTGATAAAGTAATATCCCGGCTCGCAATAGTTCCAGCGGGGCATTCGTTGCTTATTAGGGTCTTTGTTCTTGCTCATACTCTACCAAACATAACGGCTCAAAGCAAATAATATTGCATATCACACAAAAAGCACAAAGGACTGCCCCAAAAGCGGAGCAGTCCTTTATTACATATGATTGAAGGTAATTGACTACCAGAGCTGGGCGCGCATCTCGGGAGCGAGATACATAGCGCAACCGGGCTGGATGCCGAAGGCTTCGAGGAACTCGGTAACGTGAGGCAGAGTCACGTTTACGCGGTTCTTAGCCAGGGAGTGAACATCAATCTGGGTAAGCTGGATAGCTGCCTCGGGACGGATGTTGCTAGCCCAAACGCCTGCATAGGCAAGGAAGAAACGCTGCTCGGGGGTGAAACCGTCCATCTTCTCCTTGTTGACCTGGCCCTTGGCAATAGCGTTCTGCATGGCGAGGTAGCTGATGTGCAGACCGCCGTTGTCGGCAATATTCTCGCCAAGGCTGAGTTCGCCATTAGCATAGAGGGTGTCGGGGTCGGTGGAAACGATAACCTTGTTGAAGCAGTCAACGAGTACCTGGGCACGCTGTTTGAAGTTGTCAGCATCCTGGGGAGCCCACCAGTCGTTGAGGTTGCCGTCCTTGTCGTACTGACGACCCTGATCGTCGAAACCGTGGGTCATTTCGTGGCCGATAACCACGCCGATAGCACCGTAGTTGACAGCGTCGTCGGCATTCATGTCGAAGAAGGGTTTCTGCAGAATACCTGCGGGGAAGCAGATCTCGTTGGTGGTGGGATTGTAGTAGGCGTTGACGGTCTGAGGAGTCATGCCCCATTCGCTCTTATCAACGGGCTTGTCAATCTTGCTGATAGCATAGTTCACATCAAACTCGTTGGAGCGGAGGATGTTGGCAAAGTAGCTGTCCTTCTCGATCTTGAGGCCGCTGTAGTCGCGCCACTTGTCGGGATAACCAATCTTGACCATGATGGTGTTGAGCTTTTCGTGAGCCTTGGCCTTGGTGGACTGATCCATCCAGGTAGCCTGGTCGATACGCATACCGAAGGCTTCCTTTAGGTTGTTGACGAGGGTGACCATGCGGTCTTTGGCAGCCTGGGGGAAATATTTCTCGACATAGAGCTGGCCGAGGGCCTCGCCCATAGCGCCATCAACGGTGCTGGTAACGCGTTTCCAACGAGGACGGAGCTGCTCGGTGCCGGAGAGGGCGCGGCCGTAGTACTCAAAGTTAGCGTTCACAAAATCGTCGCTGAGGTAAGCGGCTGCACTGTTGATAACCTGCCAAGCATAGTAGGCCTTGATGGTGGCCTCGTCGGCGGTAGCAAGCACCTTGCTGACTTCCTGGATGTACTCGGGCTGGCACATGTTGAAGCTGGTGAGCTTAGGCAGACCCATAGCGGCAAAGTAAGCCTTGAAGTTGACGGCGGGAGCCAGTTTGTCGGCCTCGTCGAGGGATTTCTTGTTGTAGGTCTTGAAAGGATCGCGGTTGGTGAGCTTGTCGTACTGTGCGGTAGCCAGGCGCACCTCCATGCCCATAACCATCTTGGCCAGTTTCTCGGCATCGAGGCCAGCAATCTTGTCGTAGCCGGAGAGGGCAAACTCGGTGGTCATCAGCTCCTGATAGCTCTGACGGAGAGCCTTGGAGCGGGTGTCGTTGCTGAGGTAGTAGTCGCGGTCGCCCATGCCGGTACCGGTCTGATAGATCCAGGCAATGCACTGGTTGGCGTCCTCGGCATCAGCCTCGCCAAAGAGGGCGAAGAAGGGGTCGATACCGATTTTGTGGAGACGGATAACCTCTTTCTGCAAAGCGTCGCGGCCTTTGAGAGCTGCAATTTCTTCCATAAGGCCCTTGATGGGTTCGGCACCCTGCTGCTGAAGGGTTACGCTGTCCATACCCATGTTGTAAAGGGTGGCAATCTTATCGGCATTGGTGCCCTGCTGGTTCTTGGCGGCAGAGAGGGAGTCGATAAGGGTGCGGAGCTGTTCCTGGTTGGTTTCGGCCAAAACGTCGAAAGAGCCATAGCGGCTGTGCTCGGCATCGAGGGGGTGGGCATCAAGCCAGCCACCGCAGGCGTAACGATAGAAATCGTCGGCGGGGTTGACAGTGGTGTCAAGGTTGTCGAAATTGATACCGGAGGTCAACTCGGCGCCCTTGTGACAAGCAGTCGCTGCAAAGAGTGAAAGTGCCATAACGGTTAATACAGATTTTTTCATTTTTGTTGTTTATTGTTATTAATCAATTATTCTTTTTAAGCATTTGGCCGAGCATGGTTGCAACTATTTTGCAGCAATGTTACCTTTAAACCTTTCATATTCAAAGCACACGCATGCGGCACATACAGGCAACCATCCTTTGGGCTTCACGATGCAAAAATACTACTTTTTTTTGATATAACAACAAAAAATTATCGTTTATCAATAAAAGAATGTAGAGTGCGGACTGTAGATTGTAGAGTGGCTGCCACAAGCAGAACCCCAAACTCTACACGCTAAACTCCACACCCTACACCTTAAACTCTAAACTTTTCAAACTCTAAACTACACCCACTTACTGAGCACGAAGGCGATACTGGGGTGTAACCACCGTTTTGCCTTTTTCGTAAGGGGGCTCGGTGTAATAGACCTCGGACTTGTCGTATTCGATTTTGAATGCGCCATTCACAAATGCCTCGCCACTATAATCAAATGCCATTTCGCCCAGCGGAGTCTTGGCCTCAAACATGATGCTGAAGGAGCTACCCTTGCGCTTGATTTTCAGCAAGCCGTTGCGGATGATAAACACGGCGTCGGGGTTGGAGGGATCGGAAATCTCCACATAGGCGTTGGTGTCCTTGGCCAGGTCGTATTCTTTCTTCATAATGGGCTTGTCCATCACAATTCTTACAGGTGCCACGCCGCCTTTGTCGGAAAAATAATAACGGAAATTGCCATCCTCGTAGCACACCCAACCCACGTTAAGTTTGCTCTTCTCTTTGCCACAAGCAAAATGGCCTTTGCCGTTGGACTCATCTTTCACATTCATCTTGCCACGGTAATACACATCAATGGTTTCGTCCTTGGCGGTGGTGCCCTTCACGGTAAGTTCGGCCACATCGCCATCCTGGGCATAAGTGTAGGTGGTTTGCACGGGCGAATAGCGCAACGAACGTACTACCACTTTGAGAGGCGATTCGGCACTGCGGGCGTCGGCGGTGGTGTAGCTACCTGCGGTAAGCACACTGCTGCCTTTGATACTCACTGTTTTGCCATCTTCGAGATAGAGCACGATAATGCCCTCGGCACGACTGGCCACAGCCGAAATAACCGATAGGTGGGTGGTGCCTATGGTAACGAGGTTGGGGCGCTGTTCGGAAGCGCCTTTCTTTTTGTCGGGCGATGCCACACTGGTAATACTCATCATGGTGGCCAGCAACAGGGCCACTGCCATAAATGTCTTTTTGAAATACACTATTTTTTTCATATTAAAGTTTTTGTTCGTTTTTTTCATTAGTGAACGCTTTGTTTTTAATATTATTGCCCGAATAACATTTATTAACATGATTTCTATGCTTTAAAGAAAGGGCACGCCGCCAGCAGGCATTGGTTGTTCTGTTTCATCCTGTGGCAATGGGGCTTGCCACCTTCCATCTCAACGCCCCAATGGGCTTTGGCAAAGGCTATGCCGGCCTGGAGTGCCAGATAGGTGTCGCGCTTGCAGCAACGCGGCCCGCCATACTTGCTAATCAGGGTTAGGGCCTGGGCTGTGGCTTCGTTGCTCAATCGCCAAGGCTCGGCCGTGAGCGGGGTGCTATGGGTGACCAAGGCGGTAAAGATGCCCACGCTGATGCCGGCACCGCAAGCGCCCCAGTTGCCGCACACTCCGCCGGGTATCTGTCGCCCGCGGCGCACCATTTCGGGCAGGGTTTGCAGCAAATCCACCGTACCGCCGGCATTGTGGTAGGCGGCAAGCAGCGCGGCTCCCACCATGGCATGATGCTCCGGCCCATGCATGTGGCAGAAAGGCATCTGCATCATGCGCTCCAGTATCTCATACGGATTCTTTGTGCGGCTATCCATACACACATGCACTATCGCATCCACCCCGCTTGTGTGACAATCATCACAAACATAATGCCCGTTCTCGCAGCACACATCGGCCACAAAAGTGCGGTGACAATAAACGCACTCCATCCGCTCTGCTTTTTCCAAATACTTCAACGGTGCTCCGCACAGCAAACATTCTTCGCTAGTTCCCATAACATTAGATTCGTTTTTCATCATTGCTGGATATGAATTACCCTATATAACGATGAAACTGGCAAAATATTATACTACCCTTTCTTTTCCTCATTGGCACAACAACCGTTGGTCGGACACCATTTTTTGTGGCAAAAGGAACATTATTTTTGTAGGAATAGGAAAAAATGGTTATCTTTGCATTTTATATATACAACATATTTTTATGCCTTTCAAGCACCTCAAATACATATTATACATAGCTTTAGCATTCTTTTTGCCCGGAACTGCCAAGGCCCAATATACGCTTAATATGACTGCCGGCACTTCCTATATTTCGGGCACCGACCACCCTGTAGGTGTTATTTATGACGATGGAGGCCCCTCAGCTAACTATTCCAACTCTTTTCATGGCAGAGTGATTATCACAAGTACTCCGGGCTCTACAATCTACATTTATGGTTCATACAACACCGAAATACATTATGATTACATCAGCATCTATGATGGTAGCGACAGCTCGGCTTTGATGCAGGCTAGACTGAACGACATCGGTACAATTGAGCCAATGCCTATAAACACAGGCTGCGTGGCAATCGAATTTGAAACTGACCCTCTTGATACCCGATCCGGATTTGAGATTCATTATGAATGCTGCCCTATCGACAACAGCGGCTGCAGCAAACCCTCAGACTTAGTAATCGACAGCATCACAACAACCAGTGCTCGACTGAGTTGGCATGCCGACAACCCAACTAGCACATTTGTGGTGAAAATTGGCGGCGACCAATATGTCACAAACGACACATCATTAATTGTCAACGGTTTGCAAGAGTACTGCATGTATAATGTCATTATTTACAACATCGACGACTCTGCATCAATATGTTGTCAGCTGCGGAGCCATTTCCATACCTTATGTTCATGCGGACAAAGAATAGCCTACGACGACCTCTATGCCAGCAACGTTACCTGCCACTATGGCACTTTCGACAACCCATATCAACACACCGGCATTATCGACCAAAGCAGTCAATCTATTCTGCCACGTCACACCATACATCTTGATCGTAATGAGATGGATCCCCGCACCAACAACCTGCTCAAATGTGTACCCGATGGATACTGTTCGTCCGTGCGATTGGGCAACTGGAACGTGGGTAGCGAAGCCGAAAGCATCACTTACACCTTCAACATCGACACCACCGACTACAACTTGCTTATTTTGAAGTATGCTGCCGTGATGGAAGATCCTAATCACTCCGCCATCCAACAACCCAAATTCCAGTTTGGCATCTACGACAGCCAGGGCAACACCATCAACGACTGCTACAATGCCACCTTTGTTTCCAGCTCCCAGTTGGGGTGGAACACAGGCACGTCAAACAATATTCTTTGGAAAGACTGGACCACCGTGGGTGTGGACCTCGCACCCCTTCACGGTCAAACCATAACATTGCGACTCACCACATACGATTGCAGTAAGCTCGGCCACTACGGCTATGCCTATTTCGTACTTGACCTTGCCAACAAGAACATGCTTTGCGAATCCTGCAGCACCATTGAAAACACTTTTTATGCTCCATCAGGCTTCAACTACGCCTGGTATCGCGTTGGCCAAGAAGACAACATTCTCTCCACCGCCGACTCACTGCATGTCACCACCGGAGGCTACTATCAGTGCCGCCTTTCCTTCATCGGCGCACCCAACGATGCCGCCCATGCCAATTGTTCGTTCACACTGAACGCCTACGCTGGCCAGCGCTATCCTGTGGCAGCATTCCACGACACGGTTATCGACACCTCCAGCTATTGCAATGCCCGCATAATCAAAATGATCAACTCAAGCTATGTGACCACCGACCCCGAGCACACACACCTACTTCAAAACCGCTGCGAAAGCTATCTGTGGGATTTCGGTGACGGCTCCACTTCCACCGAAACCGACCCCACCCACACCTTTACCCCCGGCCTCCACAACGTAACCCTCTATGCCATGCTGGCCAATGGCGAATGTACCGACTCACTTACCCTCACCATCAATGCTGGCGAATACTGCCATAACTACGACACCACGTACGCAACCATCTGCGAAAACGACTCTGCCATCTTCTTCGACTCCGCATACTATCAAACTGGCACATACACCCATGCCGACACCAATGCCACCACCCAGGTTATCGATTGTAGCATACTGGAACTCACGGTAAACCCCTCGGTTGTCAATTCTATCTTCGACACCATTGTGCAAAACAGCATTCCCTACACCCACCACGGCACCACCTACACCCACGACGCCGACACCACCACCTACTGGACTGGCACACGTCCGGCCTGCGACACTATTGAGCACTACCACCTCAAGGTGTGGCCCAATATCTACGACACTATCCTGCATTACATCTGCCACTCCGAGGTTCCTCTGGTTGATGGCGACATCGCCTTCTTCAACGACAGCACCGCCACCGTGTCGCGCAGAGGCGCTCACGGCGAGGACAGCGTGGTGACTTACATCGTTCACATCATACCCAGCACCGACACCACCATCTACGACACCATTGTTGACAGCCAGCTGCCGTGGTTCGTTCTCGACACCGTGTTCAACGATTCCGTGGCCGACTATATCTACATCACCACTAACGAGGCCGGCTGCGACAGCACCATCCACTACTTCCTGCACATATTCTGGAATGGCGACCACTGCGACACCAACCTCACCTATCCCAACGTGGTAACCGCCAACAACGACGGTATTAACGACCGATTTGTGATTGGCGGACTCCTCGAGAATAACTGCTTCAAATTCAACGAGCTGATTATCTACGACCGCTCCGGACGACAAGTGTATCGGACGCAGAATATCTACAACGAGAGCCAATGGTGGGACCCCAAGGCTGAGCGTTGTTCGGACGGCACTTACTTCTATGTGTTCCGCGCCCACGGGGTGAGCATCCACACTTTCCATAAAGGTGTGATAGAAGTACTGAGCGAAGAACCCTAATTTACGACTATGAAGTTTATTCTCTTTGCGTTAGCTATAATCTCATCCCTGTCGGCCATGGCCCAATACGACCGTGCCGTAGTGTCGCTCACCCGACTGGACTATGTTTATTACAACATCGATAACCCCATGTCGGTAGCCGTTCCCGGACTTTTGCCCCAGGATATCGAGGTGTCCGTAGGCGAAGATCGGGCCTTTCTCAACCGCGACCCCGACGGCAGCAATCGCAACGACCTCCTCATCCGCCCCAAAGATTCCACCGGCACCATCACCGTGCATATCGATGAGCGCATCAATCCCAACCGCACCCGCTCACGCGGCATACTGCGTTTCCGAGTGCTCACCCTCCCCAACCCCACACTCTATCTAGGATATGTGCACCAGGGCGACACAGTGAAACTCAACGACCTCCTAACCAAAGGCTATATCCAGGTAAAGGCGCTCTACAACGATTTCAACTTCCCAATTTCCGAGCCCCAGGTGCTCAGCTATCAGCTCAATAGGTCGCGATATTTCAACCTGCCTATCGAGGTAGAAGGGTCAAAACTAACCACCCAAGCAAAAGAGATGCTCAGCCAGGCACATCTCGACGAGACCATCTATTTAGAGAATGTCCGTGTCCGTCTTCCCGACGACCGCATCGTCACCCTCAAGGCCGAATTCCCCCTCAAATAACTCCGCTCTCGGGCATATTTTTCGCCTCCCAACTAGTACCGCACCACCCTTCTATCGCCCATCCTACGGTCATCTTACGGTTATTCTACGGAGTACCCCCCCTCTCGTTTAGCGTACCATCACCGTAGGATGACCGTAGAATCACCGCAGAATCGGTGGTACTAAAGCAAATTATTTCAGTTACTCGGAACTTTTTCTCGCTATCTCTTACTGGTATTTCTGGCGCAAGGCTTTGGGCAGATGGCCGAGAACTAGGAGGTATGACTCCCGCATCCAGTCCTTCAGCAATTCTTCGGCTATGCCGCTTTCGTAATAGACATCGCTCCAATGCTTCTTGTTCCAATGATATGCGGGCTGCACTCCGCCGTATTCCATGCGCAGCGTTGTGTTGCGCTCAGGGGTGAGTTTGAGTGCGAAGTGGGGTTCTTCCATTCGCGGCCTCCCCGGGCCGTAATGCCCCAGCCATAGGCACAGGAATATCTTGCCCTCTATGCGGAAGTTCACCACGTCGTCGCCAAACACCTGGTCTTCCGTCACCCCCGGCAACGACAGAGCAAAATCCCTAACCTCTTCAACATTCATATTCTAAATCTCAATATTTTGTCGCATTTTTGTTGCATGAAATACTAATCCTACACAACGGCAGTCGGGGAAACATCCGCCGGAACTGAACTTTGCTGTTTCAGCACCTTGTATCTTCTTTGCAGTGCTACCAACACACTTTTTTCAGCCATCGGATTAAGTCCTTTGAATGTCGTGAGCTTCTTCAGTTCTTCAAGCGGATAATCAAGCAACAATTTAGCAATGCACTCATCGGCAAAAGAGTTTGTCACCACATTCACTCCTGAGAAATCCAAAACCACAAATTCGCCTTTGACCAGCAATGGATGAATTAGATTGCGCAACTTCTCTCCCATTATCTGTGTACCGAAATCGGTGCCATAATCTAAAAACTTAAACTCTACCATAATTCATGATTTCATTTTCTATTCCTTCTTCTTGGTGGAGCTGGCATGCCTAATTGCTGAAGATCTACTTCTTCATACGATTTTAACAATGCGTCTGCCGTCAATATTTCCACTTGAAATCCTGCAGATCTGTAAGCTGTTGCTACATCAAGAATACTGACATCACCAAGAGAATGCTTACCTGTTTCATTCATTGACATCCAACGGCCAACTACGTCGCGAAGATGATTTCCCTCCCATAAAGCATTCTGACTGCTAAAAGCTGCCCAAGGAGAATCGCCATCAATGCTTTGCTGGATTTTTTCACCAAACTCTTTTACGTATGGCATTCTGTCTCGGCCTTTAATCTGCGTAATGTGGTTTCCAGTCTCAATAATTGATGCTAAAGGAAGCACTAACAGAGTACCGTCTGCTATCTCTAATTCAATCTTTGCATTGACGCGTTCATAGTCCCAACGGTCATTATCCGATCCTGCTACTTCCATCTCAGGAACCTTCATCCAGACACAAGCCAGACAAGTGTCCACAATAAGTACTTTCTTGCTCATATCTTTTTATAAGTCATTGTTTGTCATCATGTCTCCGACGCTCTTAGAAGCCATCAAACGCGCCAGTTGTTCATTCTCTTCAAGAAGATGGATGTCTGTGCATCCATTTTCGTCATTACGTTTTATATATGAGATAAAAGGAATCATTTGAGGTCCGAGTTCATCTACAAATGTTGCATTATGTGTCGTGCAAATGATGTCAAGCTGTTTCTGCTTGCCAATCTCTTTTAGCATTTTTACCAAATCCTTTGCACGCGATGGATGAACACCCTTATCCAATTCCTCTAACAAAATAAGAGCCTTATCTTCAGCGGTTACCAGCATAGCAATGATTCCAGCAAATCGCAAGGTGCCATCACTCATGCCTAAGGCACTTTGTTCTTGGGTATGATTAGCTGTCCATTCTTCCGTACAGAATAACATAGCCTTATCTGTCATAGGAATCTTATCTGCTCTAATGCTCTTAATGTCTCTGTCTGGCAGAGGCTTAAGATATTTCAGGATAGCCTCGTATGTACTAGCCTGAGATTTCTCATCCAAGTTTGCTAAATAACCAGCCAAATCCGACGCGTCTTCTGCTATAGTTTTTGATAGTGGAGCAAAGTCTCTCATTCGCTCTGGTATTGGATTGGACATACGAATCTTTTTGAGGTTATCAACAACTGCCAGAACTGAGTCTTTTATTCTGCGTACACAGTTCACGTATTCAATCTGTGACAAAACAGATGTTTTTGCTGAGAAATTCTGATAGCGAGGTTTTCCCTCTGTGTATAATGCCACAGAGACAAGCGATTTGTTCATCTTGTCCAGTTCTTTTCTTTCAAACAAAACAAGATTTTTCTTGGTCGTATTAAGTATGAGGCTTTCGTCTTTTATATAGACATTTCTCTGTTCGTCCAATGCGAGCGCTACGTCAAAAATCAGTTGCTCTTTACTCTTGTCACCTTCCATAGTGATGGTAAGATTGCACAATTGTTCTCCTCTTCGGATAATACCCTCTGCGCCACCACGTACATTCTTTACTATGTCCACAATATCAACAGGGGATGCCAAGGCACTCAGCAACTTTAGCGCATCGAATATATTTGATTTTCCACTTGCATTTGTTCCTATTATCACCGTAATAGGATCTATGAAGAGCGTCGCATCAGAAAAGCTCTTCCAATTACGTAGTCTTAATTCGGTAATCATATCTTATTTCTTAAATCATTGATCATCGTTGCTTTTAAGTCCTTTAATAAGCTTCACGAGAGGATATAACTTTGGATAGTTCGCCCATACAACATCGACAAGGCCAATGGTAAGCCATTGGATTGGAAAATGGATGTCGGTGGAACATCCACAGGGACTAAAGTCCGTGTCAAATTTGGATACATCATATTATATTAACGATTCCTAGTCATTATTATTGTGTCTTCCACTGCATCTGTTGCAGCGGATTTGCAATCCGATGCAACTTACTATTAGGATTTGCTATCCGAAAACATATTATTCCTTATATTATTAAATATTATCTGCGGATTACAAATCCTTATAGTACACAATGTCGGATTGCAAATCCGACACAACGACAGTCAAGGGGAACATCCGCTGGGACGGAAACATTCCAAAGTTGAAACCGAACATTCACAAGGGCTGGACTTACTTTTCTTTAATAAAATTAGAAATCAAATCTTTGATAGTTTTTTCAGCTTCATCTATACCAACCAAACCAATCAGTCTGTTATAATCCTCAATTTCATCATCTGTAAAAGTAACAACAATTTGACGCATTTCTTTCCCCGCAACATGAGAATAATTATCCGGATAAGCCCAAAAACAATTCTTACAAAATTCAATATCTTTTACCGTCCAATTTATGCAATGCTCACAAGTCCAAGATTTAGCTCTATTTGCAGAAGGACTGAGTAACATATAACAATCAATGTTATCTGCACACTCTCCTCCGATCTCATAGGGCACTCTGTGATCTATTTGCAAAAGTCGTTCTTCCATCGGCTGAAGATAAACAAAACAAACAGGCCCATACTTATCAACAAGACTCTTCTTTAAGGCAGATGATAAAGCCGATCTCCCTGCAACCTTTGAAACTTTATTGTCAAAAATAACAGGAGTTCCAAACTTATATGCAGCAATACTTCTTCCATCCGATGCCTTAACTCGATACGTCACAAGATTCACACCACGTTCACGCACATCTCTTGCAGCACGAGGAGCATGTTCATAGCCATACTTAGTTGAGAGTTCTTCTGTCGTAATATAGCCATATTTAATAATATGCTGTATCACCGTTGATGGTCGCTTATCTTTTATTGAATTCAGTTTATCCAGTTCTTTTTTTGTCAGCTTCATATTGAAATTTCTAATTGTTTGTAAACCATTGGCCTCACTACTTCGCATAAATTTTGACTTAAATAGAGTGCCTCAATTGTTGTTTCCTTTTTTCCCAATAAAATGCTTTGACTAGACAAACCTGCATTTAGCATTATCTTTTTTAAACCCAACTCACTAGGAAGGTCAACACCATAGTGCTTATTTCCACATGACCCATCATAACTGATAATGTAATCAATACCACGCTCATTAAGGTCAGCTATGCATTCAACAAAATCATTATAATCAATTCCTGAAAAGTAACGGCTATCCCTTGAAGCGCAAACGCCCTGATATGGTGGATCCATATATACAATATCTCCAGGAACTGCTCTTTTTGTCACTTCTCGATAATCGACGGACGTGAAATCAGTTTTACCTTTAAGAAAACTTGAAATCAAATATACATTTCTAGCAAGATTTTTGGGATTTGTCCCCATCCTTCGTTTATCGGGTGATTGATTAAAATGTCCGGATGTACTATATCTTACAGATCCTTTAACACAACGAGCTAACAAATAAAGCATATTTGCCGCACATTTATCACCATTGTTAAAATCATCACGAACCTTATAAAAATGATTAACACTCCCACCCGCAAAATTCAACTGTTCTGTCCAAACTTGTGTGTATTCTTCAATAAGTTGCTGAGGATTAGTAATTGCCTCTTTTAAAATATTTACTAAAGGTTCGTTCAGATCATTTAGGTGATACCTATCCGCCCTATGTTGTGCAGCTACAGCTATTGTGATTGCAGCCATTCCGGCAAAGGGCTCAATCAACCTATTAAACCTAATAGGTAAATATTGTAGTATTTGGGGTGCTAGATTCCTCTTCGAACCCTGATACTGAACTATATGTGGAACACTTCCATTCATTGCATATCAGACAAAAAAATACAAATTTATATATATCAACTATTTAGCAAATATTATTACTATAAAAAACATTGCAAAAATACAAAAAAAAGGTGACATAAAAAAATTACGTTTCATTGGATACAAATCCGACTCAACGCAATATTGCCTGCGGATTACAAATCCTTATAGTAAACAGTGTCGGATTGCAAATCCGACACAACGGCAGTCGAGGGGAACATCTACAGGGACAGAAGAATCAACAATGTCCATAAAAATGGGAACGAGCAATCAATCACAGAGTTCCAAATCTCCAGCATAGAGAGCCTCTATGGGGAAACTGAGGTCGGCATGTTTGCCCCAGATTAGGTTTCCGCAGCGGATGGAGAACTGCTTGAATAGCGAAGGCTTCTTATATTTATTATACTGTGGATGAGGGTGGTTTTCTATAAAAGCACCAAAATCTATCAGCTGTGAGGTCTTGTCGTTAAACCACACTCGCAAGGATAGACCATCGGTGTATTCGGCATGAGTGACAAATATATTTTCCATAATATTACAGTTTGGTTTTAATATCAGTGCAACGAACTCTTTTCTTATAAACAAAGAAATTCACCCACTTGTCAACTATATTCTGCCAATATTTCTCAATAAATAAACGAGCGGTCTTATCATCCTTAGTTGAAAGTGGATTTGAATAGAACGAGAAGATAAAACCGAAGTATGTAAAAATATCTGGCATAAATCTACTTTTTCTTTATAACGCAAGTTTAAGAATAATATTGCATCCACTTCAACATTAATCCCAGCTTAAATTCAACATCGGACTATATGCATTGCACAAGTGAGAGCATAAGCGAATCCCAAGTTTCGTTTATGCCGAACTCCAGCAATGACAGCGAAGCTAATCCGACACCGAAAAGTGTTCGGAACGGTACTGCGTCAGCCAAGTGTCGGAGACACTACTCCACAGGCCTAAGCCTGTGCTTAACCCCGCACATGAGAAATGGGCAGACCGCAGGTCACTACATTCTCATGTGTGGGGGATGGAAGTGGTAGATGGATGTTCCCCGGAGGGGGACTTGAATAGAGGCTTCTTCCGTAGGGGCTGGTTGCCATTCAAGTGTGCCTCCTGCACACTATGCCACTGAGACTTAAACCCCCACAGAGGTTTTGCGTAAAACCTCTGTGGGGTTTCGCACCGACACAGGGTCGGCGGAGCAGTGTCTCCGACACTTTGATTGTCGCAAACAAGAGCCTGAATCATCATCAATGCACTTGCACCAGGCCATCAAACATTGCGAAGAGCGAGTGCCGAACTAAGCTTGCTCAAGTTATGCCGAGTCGCAACAATGTCAGCACAGCTAATCCGACACAATGGTGGTCGAGGGGGAACATCCGCAGGGGCGGAAGGGACGGATAGAATCTTATTGCTTGATTAATCGGTAGCCCTCCACGAACCACTTTTTGAAAGTGTCTTTCCCGTACACTTCGAAGAACGGCTTCTTCTCGCCTACTCCGTTTTCGACTATAAGTCCATTGATTATATCGTTGGTTTCACATAGCCATGAGTCAACCCAATCGTGACTGTTGGTAAGTGCGGGGCGGTATTCGAGTATATCTAACAACAAATCATTAGGACTGCATCGAATGCCATCAACATCATCCTTCAGCTCCAATATAGTGCCGATAATTTTGGGAATGGTCCATTCCAATTTTTTTTCATCACCTTTGGTGTCAACCAGCGTGTCAAATCGGCCTCCCGCAGTCCACATATCTCTAAAACAATGACACACAACAGAATGTTTTGCACACAACCACATCACCGCTATATCATATTCACGACGAATTACTCCAGGAAACAGAACCAACATTTCTGCTTGAATGCGGCCTTTCTCTGCCGATGTAAGATTGCCCCACATTCTAAGTACAGGCGAAGACACATTCTCTTCTCTTTCAGTCCCCAGCCACCAAGGCATTTCATGAACGCCCTTTGCCTTAGCTTTTTGTCGGTAAAAGTCACGAACCTTATCAACCGAATGCTCATTGTTTCTCAATTCATCGTATGATATTCCCATCTGGTCGAAGATTGTCTGCCCCTTGGGCAAATCCATGTCTATCAAATAACGTGGCGAATGCGTGACTGCTATGTCATAAAGGCAACTTTCATACGGCTTGCATCTGAACTGAGGAACAGCACCACCAAGCTTGCCGAAGAGCATGTAGATGTTCTCAACATCATCCACTCTTGTAGATTCAACGATACTACTTCCTGTAGAACGCCAGTTGTCGTCTTTTGTAGTTTTCACCTCGACCCCATAATACCTATTGGCAATAATATCAGGAAATTTGTGTCCGGATACGAGGATTATATCGTCAGGGGGGAAAGGGGTGCTTGGTGCAACTTCTCGCAGAACTGAAAGTGCTTTATCCTCCATCGGAGTGCCATTGAGCTTGCGGAAGGCACTTGGAACGCGCTTGGCTTCTTCGTTGAGCACATATTCTGTCTTGGCCATAAAATCAGCGAAAGCCTCATTGGCTTGCTTCGTACTGGCGTTACGGATGGCAATAATATTTTCCATAGCTTAATGTTTGAAATAGGTGTCCCACAAAGATTGTATACGCATGGCAATGTTATATGCAAGTATAGGCGGAACAGCATTCCCAATCACCTTGTATGCTCCCGACGAGTTGAGCGACAATGTACCGTTTCCGCTCTTCTTTTTCCACACAAACGGGTAGTCGGGGGGGAATGTCTGAATCAGGGCGCACTCTCTAGGTGTCAGCCTGCGCTCTATCAGACCTCTGTTAAGTTCGTCAAAATTCTTTCCTCCGTGTTCTGCGGAGAGCCTGCGAAACTCGATATTTCCATGATGTTCCGATCGGATAGTCGGGCCAAGATCATGAAGCTTTATCTCTGTTTGCCCTTGACAATGTGAACCCATATATTTGGCTTTTGAATAAATGCGCTGGGCAGGGTCATTCGACTCGCCGGGTTCTCGCAGCCCTTCAAATACATCCGCACAAACTACAGGCTCCGTCAACTCGCTGTTTTTCGTAGTATAGGCATGCGTTTTGGGTGGATACGGATTGTATTCTTCGAGCACATCCTCCTGAGATAAAATTTCCACCATTTCGGGAGTTAGGCACTTTTTTCGTATACCGATAAATATCACCCTTTCTCTTGTTTCGGGCACGCCATAGTCTCCTGCATGAAGCACTTGGGGATTGAGCACAATATATCCGTCACCATCAGCATGGGAAAAATCGTCTTGGATAATCTTTTTTACGTCACCCAAGTTCATCAATCCCTTTACATTCTCGGCTATAAATACTTTGGGCTTGGTGATGTCAATCACTTGCTTCATCCAAAAGTACAACTTGCCCCTTGTTTCCTCCGTCGGCACATCTGCATTTCGCATCTGGCCATTATGGTCTTTACTAGACTCAAATCCCATCCGCTTGCCAGCGACAGAAAAATCCTGGCATGGGAAGCCGCCAGTCACCACATCGATGTCTTGCGGAAAAACATCAGCACCTGCATTGTGCGCTTTTACCAAATCAACGATACTGTCAAGGTGGTAAATTTCGCTACCATAATCAAAGCGTTCAAAGAAGTTCGTCCAAGCGGACTGTGCATCTTTCAAAATATCATTCGCAAAGCACAACTGGAAGCGTGTCGGCTTGACCTTAATCCAATTGCTGTTGATTTTCCGTTCCAACCAATCGGTATTATGACCGATTGATTTCTGGTGACACAGAAAACCTCCCTCAAAGCCCAAATCCATACCGCCACAACCCGAAAAGAGAGAGAGCACACGGAGGTCTTTTACGTTGGTCTTGTTCCGAGTGGCAAAGTAAATAGATGTCTGATAATCGGAGACAATACTCTCGTCAAATTCCGACGGATTAGCTTCGGGATATGTTACGTTATTGTGTTTCATGCAGTTCGCTTTATCGGTATTTTGGAAATTCGTTCTGCAAAGTTACGAAAAAAAAATAATTTAAGGGATTATTTTTCGGATGTTTGGGGGTGTTTGTTGGTATTTGGGGTGTTAAGTGATTAGAGGTCCGATGCATCGGACTTGCTTTAATCTAAACAATACTGGCATGAAATTAAATTAATAGTGATTGTTTCTAAAGAACAACTTCAATGTACAGGAATTCTAAGAAGAACTTAGCTTAGGCGCTTCGAACCTAAATTCAAACTGCAAAGTCATGCTATTATTTTCTTTTTCAATATTCAAAACAAAACGACAGGCTGAGGCTAACAGCACTCAACCTGCCGTTTATACTATTTAATATTTACCAATCTTTCTTCGGCCTAGTACATGCCACCCATGCCGCCCATGCCGGGGTTAGCGGGCATTGGGGGTTCGGGTTCTTTGATGTCGCACATTACGCACTCGGTGGTGAGGAGCAGACCGGCGATGGAGGCTGCGTTCTGCAGGGCTACGCGAGTAACCTTGGCGGGATCGATGACACCGCTCTGGAAGAGGTTCTCGTACTTCTCGGCACGGGCATTGTAGCCGTAGTCGCCAGTACCTTTCTTCACCTCGTTGACGATGACGGAGCTCTCAAGACCAGCGTTCTCAACAATCATGCGGAGAGGAGCCTCGATGGCACGGCGGATGATTTCAACACCCAGCTTCTCGTCCTCGTTGGCAGGCTGAACTGCGTCGAGTTTCTGAGCTGCGCGGACCAGTGCGGTGCCGCCACCAGGGATGATACCCTCTTCGACTGCAGCGCGGGTTGCGTGCAGAGCGTCGTCGAAACGGTCTTTCTTTTCCTTCATCTCAACCTCGGAAGCTGCGCCGACATAGATAACTGCCACGCCGCCAGCCATCTTGGCCAGACGCTCCTGGAGTTTCTCGCGGTCGTAGTCGGAGGTGGTCTTCTCGATCTGAGCCTTGATCTGAGCCACGCGAGCCTTGATCATCTCGGGATCGCCAGCACCGTTGACGATAGTGGTGTTGTCCTTGTCGATGGTGATCTTCTCGCAGGTGCCGAGGAGGTCCATGGTAGCCTCTTCGAGTTTGTAGCCCTTCTCTTCGCTGATGACGGTGCCACCGGTGAGGATAGCGATGTCTTCGAGCATCTCTTTGCGACGGTCGCCAAAGCCGGGAGCCTTGACAGCAGCCACTTTCAGACCACCGCGCAGACGGTTGACAACGAGGGTAGCCATAGCTTCGGTCTCGACATCCTCAGCAATGATGAGGAGAGGACGGCCATTCTTAGCCACGGGTTCGAGGATGGGCAGGAGGCTCTGGAGAGAGGAGATTTTCTTGTCGTAGATAAGGATAAGAGGATTGTCGTAGGTGCACTCCATCTTGTCGGTATCGGTGACGAAATAGGGGCTGATGTAGCCGCGGTCGAACTGCATACCTTCAACCACTTTCACGCTGGTTTCGATGCCCTTAGCTTCCTCGATGGTGATAACACCGTCCTTGGAAACCTTTTCCATAGCCTCGGCGATGATGTCGCCAATCTGGTTGTCGTTGTTGGCGGAGATGGTGGCCACCTGACGAATCTTCTCGATGTCGCCGCCCACTTCCTGAGCCTGAGCCTTGATGTCGTCAACGATGATAGCCACAGCCTTGTCGATACCGCGCTTGAGGTCCATGGGATTAGCACCAGCGGTGACGTTCTTGAGGCCGGTGTTCACGATGGCCTGAGCCAGAACGGTAGCAGTGGTGGTACCGTCGCCAGCCTGGTCGTTGGTCTTGGAAGCCACTTCCTTAACCATCTGAGCACCCATGTTCTCGATGCCGTTCTCGAGTTCGATTTCCTTAGCCACGGTAACACCGTCCTTGGTGATGTGGGGAGCACCGAACTTCTTGTCGATGACAACGTTGCGGCCTTTAGGACCGAGGGTTACCTTTACTGCATTTGCCAATGCGTCAACACCTTTGCGAAGCTGTTCGCGAGCGTCGTTATTGAAAACTATTTCTTTTGCCATTTTTTCTTGGTGATTTGTGATCGGTGATCAGTGATCAGACAATTGAAAGTCAGAGAGCAACGATCGATTAATATTTTTTTGATAGAGCCAGATGAAGTGCGTTATCTCATCACGCTTCACTCATCACTCTTAACTGATTAAATGATAGCGTAAATGTCGCTCTCTTTCATGATCATGTACTTGGTGCCGTCGATGTCGATCTCGGTGCCGCTGTACTTGCCGTAGAGGACTTTGTCGCCCACCTTAACGGTCATCTCGTAATCCTTGGTGCCCTTGCCAACAGCCAGAACTTCGCCACGCTGGGGTTTCTCTTTTGCGGTGTCGGGGATGATGATGCCGGAAGCGGTTTTCTGCTCGGCTTCTGCGGGCTTGATAAGCACGCGGTCTGCTAAAGGTTGAATGTTCATGTTATATCAATTTTTAGATGTTATTAATTCTATTTATTACAATTTCTTTTCGATTGCAACTATTTCTTATCATTTTCCGTGCCAAACCCCATCTAAATCGCCAAACATGACACAACGGCAGACAAAATGGCAGAACACCCTATATTATTGGCCAAAATGCGACACAACCGCACCACAAGAACACCCAAATGCCGCCGCTGGGCAACAGCTGCCACGAATCAGTGGCCCGACACAATAAAAACGGAAGATTTGCGTTACTAGAAGGAATAAATTGTATTTGTATGATTACTATTGGCAATATTGTTGAGTACCTCGACAGCGAGGTGCACCCCGAATATCAAGAGAAATACGACAACGCCGGTTTCCTACTGGGCAATCCCGAACTGGAATGCACCGGAGCGCTAGTGGCCGTGGACCTTACCAACGAGGTGATTGACGAGGCCATTGAGAAGCAATGCAATCTCATTGTCACTCATCACCCTATGATTTTCGGCGGAGTGAAACGCATCACTCCCACCACCACGCTGGGGCAGCAGATTTTCCGTCTTATCAAGAGCGACATAGCCGTTTATGCCGCACACACCAATCTCGACAACCTGAAAAACGGTGTGAACGGCATTTTGGCCTACCAGCTCGGACTGACAGATTGTCGCATTTTGCGTCCGATGGACGGACAGTCGTCGCCCGATGTGGGTGCCGGAATGATTGGCTCGCTCCCCTACCCTTTGCCCATCGAACCATTTTTAGACCAAGTAAAAATGATTCTCCGCCTGCCCGTTATTCGCATAGGTAGTATTAAGAATCAAGTTGTTAGCCGTGTGGCTATTTGTGGTGGTGCCGGCAGTTTCCTTATAGAGGATGCCGTTAGGGCAGATGCCGATATTTATCTTACGGGCGACCTGAAATACCACGATTTCCAACAGGCCCTCGACCGTATCACTTTGGCAGATATCGGTCATTTTGAGAGCGAACAATTCACTAAAGAATTAATTTATTCTATTATATCAAAAAAATTTAGTAACTTTGCATGTTTGATTAGCGACCGAGGCCGCAGCTTTGTTAGCTATATTTAATTGATAAATAGAATAATATAAATATAATATACATTTTTTCACAATGTCGAAGAAAGTCAATACACCCGAAACCGAAGAGCAGGTAATCATGGAACCGGCTCACCAAATGTTAGAAGTTGACATCGCTGTTGAGCGTCGTCTGGTAGCTCTTTATACTTTGCAGCTCGTTGATTCGGAAATCGACAAGATTAAGATTATCCGTGGCGAACTGCCCCAGGCTATCGAAGACCTCGAGGACGAGATTGCAGGTTTGCAGACCCGTATCGACAACTTTAAGGCCAGTATTGCCGAGCAGCACGATAACATCGTGAAGCGCAACAACGAGATTGCAGAACATCAGGCTCAGATTAAGAAATCCGAAAAACAGCAGGACAATGTTCGCAACAACCGTGAGTTTGAGTCCATCAACCGCGAAATCGAATTCCAGAAACTCGAAATCCAGCTCCGCGAACGCAAGAACCGCGACGCTGCCAACAAGATTAAAGAGTTGGAACAGCACATCGAAGCCGCCGAGCAGCTCATCAACGGTCGTCAGGTGGAACTGAACTCCAAAAAAGCCGAACTCGACAGCATTATCGAAGAGACTCAGAAGGACGAGCAGCGCCTCCTGGAGAAATCGAAGGAGATGGAGCAATACATCGACGAACGCTACCTTGTTGGCTACAAGCGCATCCGCAACCAGGTGCGCAACGGCTTGGCCGTGGTCACTATCGACCGCGACTCCTGCGGCGGTTGCTTCAGCAGCATTCCTCCCCAGCGCCAGAGTGAGATTAAGATGCACAAGAAAGTTATCGTTTGCGAACACTGCGGCCGCATGATGGTTGACGACGATATCGCTCAGAAAGCTAAAGAACAACTCGACAAATAATCAACCCTAGCACTCCTAGGCTACCCCACTGCTTAAAAAATTAAATCTACAATATCATGATCCATTATATCAATCCTAACGAACGCCTCACTATTGCCAAAGTGCAGGAAATCGTTGACAATAAAATGACTCTTGCCCTCAGCGACGAAGCTAAGGCTCGCATCCAGAAATGCCGCGACTACCTCAACAAGAAGATGGAAACCCAGAAAGAGCCCATCTACGGTGTAACCACCGGCTTCGGCTCCCTCTGCAATATCTCTATCTCCAAGGAGCAGCTCAGCCAGCTCCAGAAAAACCTCGTCATGAGCCACGCCTGCGGTGTTGGCGACGAAGTGCCCCAGGAGGTTGTGCGCCTTATGCTCCTGCTCAAGGCCCAGAACTTCTGCTTCGGCTACAGCGGCGCTCAGCTCCAGACTGTGCAGCGTCTCATCGACTGCTACAACAACGACGTGCTGCCTATCGTTTATCAGCAGGGCAGTCTCGGCGCTAGCGGCGACCTCTGCCCCCTGGCCAACCTGATGCTCCCCGCCATCCTTGGCATGGGCGACGTGTATTACAAAGGCCGTCGTTGCGATGTGAAGGAAGTTTATGCTGAATTTGGCTGGCAGCCCATCGAGCTCCAGAGCAAGGAAGGTCTCGCCCTCCTCAACGGCACCCAGTTCATGAGCAGCTACGCTACCTGGTGCATCATCAAGGCACAGCGTCTCAGCAAGCAGAGCGATATGATCCTGGCCATGAGCCTCGATGCTTTCGACGGCCGTATCGAGCCTTTCTTCGAGAGCCTCCACATGGTACGTCCTCACAAAGGTCAGCTCGAAACTGCTAAGGCTATCCGCGAATATACCGAAGGCAGCGAGATCATCGCCCGCCACAAAGAGCACGTTCAGGATCCTTACAGCTTCCGTTGCGCTCCCCAGGTGCACGGTGCTGCTAAAGATACCATCGCTTATGTTGCTTCCGTTATCGAGACCGAGATCAACTCCACTACCGACAACCCCATCGTCCTCCCCGACGAGGATATGGTTATCTCCGGCGGTCACTTCCACGGCGAGCCTCTCGCTATGGTTCTCGACTTCCTGGCTATCGCCGTTGCCGAACTTGGCAGCATCAGCGAGCGCCGCACCTACCAGCTTATCGATGCTAAGCGCGGTCTGCCCAGCTTCCTCGTGGCAAAGCCTGGCCTCAACAGCGGTTTCATGATTCCCCAGTACGCAGCAGCAGCTATCGCCAGCCAGAGCAAACAGCTCTGCACCCCCTGCAGTGTTGATAGCATCCCCAGCAGCCAGAACCAGGAAGACCTCGTCAGCATGGGCGGCAACGCTGCCACCAAGTGCTACCGCGTGATGGAGAACACCGAGCGCATCATGGCTATCGAACTGTTCGACGCAGCCCAGGCCCTCGAGTTCCGTCGTCCTCTGAAGAGCAGCCCCTTCATCGAGAAGATGCTTGCCGACTACCGCAAGGTTGTCAACTTCGTGGATATCGACCAGATCATGTACAAGCACATCCACGCCAGCGTCAAGTTCCTTCAGGACATGGCAATGTAATTAGGAATTCATAATTCCATCATATTCACAAAGGCTGTTGCAAGATGCAACAGCCTTTGTTTTATACAGACAATCCGCTAATTATTGACTCGAATACTGGCTAGAAACCATAAAAAAAGAAGGGCTGCCGATGGCAGTCCTTCTCTTGTTCTATTTGCGTAAGAATATTACATTTCCTTAAGCTGGTACTGGCCCCAGATGTAGGAAGATTTGTAGGCATCAAAGGCCTTACGGGTGACATAAACAGGGATGTCGCGACCAAAGGTCAGTTCGGTGTCGCACACCGGCATAGGAGGTACTGCGCCAAAGAAGGTGACATCTTTCAATGCCTTATAACCGCCAAAGGCATAACAACCGATGGTGCTGACACTGGCAGGAATAAGATAGTTGGTCACCGAAGAGCAGTTGAAGAAACAGCCCTCGGGAATCTCGGTCAGCGCATGAGAGATCACAAAATGACGCACATTCTTGCAGTTGAGGAAGGCAAAAGCACCCAGCTCCACAACAGAATGCGGCATCACAACATCAACCAGCGACACACAGTCTTGGAAGGCATACTCGCCAATAGTGGTGAGGGTCTTGGGCATCTCAATGATACGCAAATCGGTACATGAGTCAAAAGCATAGTCGCCAATAACAAACATGGTGTTGGGCAACTCCACACCTTGAATGCGGATGCAGTTGGCAAAGGCACTGTCGGCAATACTGGTAACCACATAGTTCTGACCTTCGTGTTTAACGGTGCGAGGCACTTTGATGAAGCCGCCCAACATCTCAGGATATTGGAAATAAGGGCATACACTGACCTCACCATAATCTACAATTCTGTAATACAGCACCTGACCCGTAGAACATACCGACGAGAAGTCGGGTTCAATTTGGGGCTGGGCAAAAGCCGAGGCAAGACCCATCAGTGCAAGGGAAAAGAAGATAAAGATCTTTTTCATTTTTATATTGTTTATTTTTTATTTTTATTCATCTAGTGTGCATCCAACCAGTTATCACCCACATCAATACCTATCTCTATGGGGATTGACAGGGGCAGAGCGGTAAGCATGGATTCCTCCACTATGGCCCGCACCTGGCTTTCCTCGTCGCGATGACAGTCTATCACCAATTCGTCGTGCACCTGCAAAATCATGCGCGAACGCAATCCTTGGCGCTTAAATTCCTGATAGACTTTTATCATTGCTATCTTGATCATATCGGCCGAGGTGCCTTGTATGGGCATGTTCACGGCGTTGCGCTCGGCAAAACTACGGGCCGAAGCATTGCGTGAATTGATGTCGGTCAGATACCTGCGGCGTCCCAACAAGGTCTTGGCATATCCTGTTTCGTGAGCAAAGGCCACATTGGTATCAATATAGTTCTTGATATCGGGATATTGGGTAAAATATTCTTCAATCAGCTGTTTTGCTTCGGCTCGCGAAATGCCCAGCTGCTCGCTCAAACCAAAGGCACTGATGCCATATACGATACCAAAATTAACCGACTTGGCATTGCGGCGCAAGTCTTTGCTCACCTCTTCAATGGGCATCTTGTATATTTTGGCAGCCGTTGCGGCATGAATGTCGTAGTGGTTGGTGAAAGCCTCAATCATGTGACGGTCGTTGGCCAACGATGCGATAATGCGCAACTCAATCTGCGAATAGTCGGCAGCCAGCAGCACATAGTCTTCATTGCGGGCCACAAAGGCACGTCTTATCTCGCGTCCACGCTCGGTGCGAATGGGTATGTTTTGCAGATTCGGACTGCTGCTCGACAAGCGGCCTGTGGCAGTCACAGCCTGGTTATACACCGTATGCAAACGATTGGTATTGGGATTGATTAGCTTGGGAAAACTATCCAGATAGGTGCCTATCAGTTTGTTGATCGACCGATACTCCAATATCATCGGGATAATGGGGTGTTTGTCTTTGAGCTTCACCAGCACATCCTCGGCAGTGGAATACTGCTTGGTGGCAGTGCGGGGAGGCTTGTCGGTCACTTTCAGTTTCTCATACAGCACCTCGCCCAGTTGCTTGGGCGACGAGATGTTGAAACTCCCGCCTGCCAGGTCGCAAATCTGTTTTTCCAATGCGTCGCGCTCAACGGTGAGACGCATGGAGTATTCTTTCAAGGCATCCACATCAATCCGCACACCCTCTTCCTCCATGCTGATAAGCACATCCACCAAGGGCAGCTCAACATCGGTATAAAGGTGTGTTAGACCCATGCTCGACAGTTGGGCGGCCAATTGGGGATAGATTTCCCACATCGAGGCGGCAGCCTCTTCAGCATCGGCCGGTTCTCTTCCCAGCACAGCCATGCTGATACTGTCGAAGGTGTGGCGAGCCTCGGCATCCACCAAGTAGTGTGCCAGTTGAATATCAAATACCTCGCCGCTAATCTCAATATCCAATTCGCGAAGCATATACTTCAGCGCCTTGAGGTCATGACACAGTTTCAACCCTTTATTCTCTTGCAGCAAACTGCGCAGTTTGGCAATATCCATGTCGCCCACCAAGGCACTATACACTTCGTCAGCATTGAACGACAACACTACCCTCGGTCCCTGAAAATACACGGCCACATCACCGCTTACGGCAAAATCTTCCAGTCGTTTGATCTCCGACGCCCTGGTCTCGTCCACCACGGGTTGGTCAAAAAGGGTCGGCTGGTCAAACAGCGACGGAGCTTCTTCTTTTGCCACGGCTTTGGCTTTTGCCTGTGGCTTGGCATTGGCAAAAAGCATTGCCTGTGAAGGGTCGGAAACGGAAAGGTCGGTAAACAGCTTCTTCGACAGGTTTTTGAATTCCAATTCCGAAAACAAAGCCTGCACGGCGGCATAGTCGGGTGTTTGCAGCAAAAGTGCCTGCTCGTCCAACTCCACAGGGGCATCCAGCACAATGGTGGCCAATTGTTTGCTAAAGATAGCCTGTTCGCCATATTGTTCTACCAGATTGCGAATCTTGTCATTCTTAATCTCGTCGCTGTGCGCCACCATGTTTTCTATGGAGTCAAACTGGTCAATCAGTTTCTTGGCAGTTTTCTCACCCACTCCGGGAATGCCAGGAATATTGTCGGACGCGTCGCCCCACAAACCCAGCAGGTCTTTCACCTGCTCGCAACGTTTCACATCAAACTTTTCCTTCACCTCTTCAACACCCATGATCTGGTCGGGCTTGCCCATACGGCCAAAACGATAGATGTGCACATGGTCGGTAACCAGCTGCCCAAAGTCTTTGTCGGGCGTAACCATCAGCACTTCGTCAAAGCCCTGTTTCTCGGCCCAATACGAGGCGGTGCCTATCACGTCGTCGGCCTCATAGCCCTCACAGGTGAGCATCGGTATGTTGAAAGCTGTGATTATTTGTCGGATATAGGGCAGACCCACCTGTATTGCCTCGGGCATTGCCTCACGATTGGCCTTGTATTCGGGAAACATTTCGTGACGGAAGGTAGGCTTGGGCAGGTCGAAAGCCACCGCAAAATGGGTAGGTTGCAATTTCTTGATAAGGTCGTACATAGTGGTGGTGAATCCCAACACGGCCGAGGTGTTCATGCCTTTGGAATTCACTCGTCCCGAGCCATTGAGTGCATAATATGCACGATAAACAATGGCCATTCCGTCCAACAATACCAGCTTCTTCATTATTTCAGCGGATCTGCGATGAGTTCGTCATACTCTTTGCGGTTGCGCAAGATATCGCAAGCCAGATACACGGCACGACGGAACGACTGCTCGCTGGCTTTGTCTTTACCGGCAATATCAAAAGCGGTGCCATGCGAGGGCGAGGTGCGCACGTAGGGCAGACCGGCAGTGAAGTTCACGCCATCGGTGAACGACATCAGTTTGAAGGGGATCAGGCCCTGGTCGTGATACAGTGCCAGCACGCCGTCGAATTTGTTGAACTCGCTGTTGCCAAAGAATCCGTCCGAAGGATAGGGGCCGTATGCCAACACGCCTTTGCCCTGCACTTCGTCGATAACGGGCTTCACCACAGTCATATCTATATCGCCAATCACGCCATTGTCGCCAGCATGGGGGTCCAATGCCAGCACGGCAATCTTGGGCATAGGCACACCAAAGTCGCGTTTCAACGATTCGTTCATCAGCATAATTTTGTCGTACAGCAAATTGTGGGTCAACGCATTGGGCACATCTTTAATGGCCAGGTGGTTGGTCACAATACCAATACGGATGCGGTCGCACACCATAATCATCAAACTGCTGCAGCCAAACTGGTGTGAGAGATACTCGGTATGTCCGGGAAAATCAAACTCGGGCGACTGGATGTTTTTCTTGCTGATAGGGGCGGTAACCAGCACATCGATAGTGCCTTTCTTCAGGTCGTCGCAAGCGCGGTTCAGCGACATGCGCGACTGCTCGCCGGCCACTTCGGTCAGCTTGCCCACATCCAGCTTCACCTCGTCGTTGGTCAGGTTCACCACATTGAACTTGCGATCCTGTGCCTCTTCGGCGTCGTGAATACCATTAAAATTGATGTCCTGGTGCAAAGCCAGCAGTTTTTTATGATAAGAAGCCACCTTGGTGGATCCATAAAGCACGGGAGTGCAATGGTCGAACATTCGGTTATCGCTGAAGGTTTTCAGTATCACTTCATAACCTACGCCATTGATGTCGCCCTGGGAGATACCCAGACGTACACGTGTTTCTTTTTTCTTTTCGTCCATATAATAGGATGATTTATATTATTGTATTTTTATTCTTAATTGTCAGTTACTGGTTATTCTTCACCACCTCATACGTTTGCAGGAAAGCGTAGAGCATTCTGATGCCGTAGCCCGACCCGCCAAAAGCATAGTAGTCCTGCTTTTTCGAGAAATAGGCCACGCCGGCAATATCCAGATGGATATAGGGGGTCTGCTTGGCAAAATGGGCCATAAACTTGCCTGCGGTAATGGCGCCGGCCTGGGGTATGCCACAATTCTTGATGTCGGCAACATCCGACTTAATCAGCTCGTCGTACTCACTCCAGAAGGGCAGTTCGGCTATGCGCTCATACACCTGCGCACCCACTATCTTCATCAGGTTCAACGGATTTTCTGCATTCTGCTGCATGGCGGCAATGCCGTAGGTGCCAATGGCTCTCACGGCAGCGCCGGTCAGTGTGGCACAATCCACCACCAGCTCGGGATCGTAGTTGGCCACGGCATAGGCTATGGCGTCGGCCAATAGCAGACGGCCTTCGGCGTCGGTGTTCACCACTTCCACTGTAGTTCCGTCATACATGGTCAGCACATCATCGGCAGCAAAGGCATTGAAACCCGGTCTGCTGTCTGTCAGGGGCAGGAAGGCCACCAACGACACAGGCAGACTGTTCTCGGCAGCGGCAAAGACAACCGAAGCTATCGTGGCAGCGCCGGCCATATCCGACTTCATCTCCTGCATATAGTCTTCGGGCTTGAGGTTCAAACCTCCAGTGTCATACATCACGCCCTTTCCCACAAGGGCTATTGGCTTAATGTTCACCGCATTGGCAGGCTTGTATTCCAGCACCACAAAACGGGGCTCATCCACACTGCCTTTGTTCACAGCCAACAGTCCGCCCATGCGCAGGGCTTCTATCTTCTTTTTGTCAAAAACGGTGCATTTCAGTTTCATGTCGGCGGCAATGTCGCTCAGTTCCGAAGCAAATTCCTCGGCATTGAAATCGGCCACAGGCAGATTCACCCATTCGCGGCACCAATAGATGCGGTTCCACAAACGCACATTGCGGTCCAACTCTTCTTCCGACAAAAACGACGACTCCACCACCACTTGTTCCACATGTGCGGGCACCTCTGTCTTGTAGCGGTCAAAACTGTAGTCCGCAAGGTACATACCTTCCACAAAAGCCACCACTTCTTCCGGTATCACACCCTCGCCAATCACGGCCACATGGGTTTCTTTCTCGGCCTTGAGCATGGTCACCACCTTGTCGGCCAAACGGCGCAGACGCTCCTGGCTCTCGGCGGGAGCCTTCTCACTATCAAAATTCACCACATAGAGATGATAGGGCAAACGGTCAAAGACCACAACACTCTCAGCCTTCTCGTCTCGGCGGTTCTTCAAATATTCAATCTCTTTCTTGCTCAGCGGCAACACTCTTTCTGCCACCTCATTGCCATACAGGAATATCACATTGCCATCATATTCCTTGGAGTTTATCTTTTCAAGTGTAATCTGCATAACGTTGTATTTTATCGTTTTCTAGTACTTCTTGTCTTACTCGTATTTCTCGATTATCAAGTCTTCAATTATCATCAAACATGCTTGATCAATATTATCACCTTCTTCTGGGCCTTCAGCATTTCCAATGTTTCATAAAAGCGTTCGCGCGAAGGCACATCCATCCAGGCGGTGGGCTCGTCGAATATCAGCACCGGGGCATCGCTATAAAGCTGGCGTGCCAGGGCTATACGCTGCCACTGACCCATGCTCAGTTCCTCGCCGTCGTCAAACATACGGCCCAGCGGAGTCTGGTAGCCTTTGGGCAGCCGCTCAATGTATTTGTCGGCACCTGCCAGCTTTGCCACATATTTCACCCGCTCGGCGTCATAATGGTCTATATCGCCAAACGAGATATTCTCTTCGGCCGTGCAGTAAAAACGCACATAGTCCTGAAAGATGGCGCCAATGCCTCTCCGCAGTTCTTTCACATTATATTCTCTCACATCCACACCGTTCACCAGCACTTGTCCTTCGTTGGTGTCGTACAGGCGCAGCAGCAGTTTCAGCAGCGTGGTTTTGCCAAATCCGTTCTCACCCTCAATCTGTGTCACCATGCCCGCCTGGGCTTTGAGGTTATAATGGCTCAGCACATCCCGCTCCATCTTGGGATAGCGGAAGGTGATGTCGCGAAATTCCACACTCTCCACCACTTTGGGGAACGACAGCGCGTTCTTGGGCGAGGTGATGGTGGGCTCCAGGTCAAGAAATTCAAACAAGTTGCCCACAAACAGGCGGTTGTCATACAGCCCCGTAATGGCGCTCACCAATCCCGTCATGGCAGTCTGGCCGCGACGGAATGCCTCAAACAGCATCACAAAGGCACCCACCGTAATCACGCCGCTGGTGGCACTCTTTATCAGGAAGAGGGTCACAAACAGCAGTGCCGCCGTTTCCACTATAGCGCAGATGGAATCGTAAAATGCCAAGCGACGCGAAATCTTTATCAGTGTCTTCACCAGGCGCAAACGGATATCCACAAACTTGTCGCGGAAATGTCCGGCCAGCCCAAAGGTGCGCATCTCTTTGGCAAAATCGCGACCGCCAAGCAGAGCCGTGTAGTAGTTGGTGCGACGATAGTCCTGCGTGGTGTTGCGACGCCAGGCGTATATCTTTCTCGATTTTATTATTCTCACTATAAAGGAGGGCACCACGGCCAGCACCATCACCACGATAATCCAGCCCGAGGCCGACAGCAGCATCACCATGATACCCGATATGGTGATCACGGAGCCCAGCAGATTCATAAAGCCGTTGAGCACCTGCAGCGGACGAAACGACGACTCCTGTTGCGCACGGTGGTAGGTGTCGTGGTATTCGGGATTGTCAAAATAGCTCATATCCAGGCGGGCCGACTGCTTCTGCATCTTGTCGCTCAGGTAGTCGATCAGGCGTTGCTGCATCACATCGGTGTTCACCCCGCTCAGCACGCCCACCAGTCTGTTGAGCAAGAAAATCAGGCAGAAAGCGCCCAGGCACCAATACACGCTCATTTCCACCCCCATCACCACCGGCACCTCGCCTGTAGTCACTCCGTCAACAAGATATTTGAGGATATACAGACTCACCAGCGGCAACACGCTCTGCATCACCACATAGAAAATCCTCAGCCAGAAACAACGCTTGTCGCACTGGCGTATCATATTGAGGGCTTTGAGTAACTGTTTCATACAAATATTATTTTTTTCACGGCATTGCGCCCTAATGATTCATTTATCTTTTCGGCCAACGAGGTCCGGCGGTTAAAGAGTTCTTGCCGCAGGGCTGCCGAGGCCAGCTCCACGGTCAGCACTCCTTTCACAAACCGTATGTTCCATGTCAGCCGGTTGATGAAGTCGCCCACCACACGGGTGTAGGCCTGCTTCACCTCCATTTCCGTCACCGTCTCATCCATATCCAGCCGGCGATACACTTTTTTCAGCAACACCTGCAGGGTGTGTTCATTCTCGTAGCCCATCGTCCTCAACCCTCCATCAGCGTCAGTTCGCCGCGTGTTACGTTAAATATCTTATGTTCCACCTGCGGTATCTCGGCAAAGATATGCTCCACACGGCCGGGCTGGGTGTCGGTCAGAAACACCTGGCCAAACCTGTCGCTGCCCACCAGCTGCACCAGCTGGGTCACGCGCAGCATATCCAGCTTGTCAAAGATATCGTCGAGCAGCAGTATAGGCTTCTGCCCGCAACGCTGGTATATGTATTCAAACTGTGCCAGCTTCAGTGCCAGCACAAAAGTCTTCTGTTGTCCCTGCGATCCGTATTTCTTCACGGCAAAGTCGCCAATCAGCAGCTCCAGGTCGTCCTTGTGGGGCCCCACCGTGGTGTATTGCGCATACTTGTCGTTCTGCCTAGCCTCCGTCAGCTGCTGCTGCAGGGGCACATCGCCCTTGCCCACATAGTTGAGCACGGCCTGTTCCGAACTGTTGGTTATCCACGAGAAGTATTGGGCAAACAATGGCAGGAATTCTTTCAGAAACGCCTGCCGGCCCTGATACAGCATGTCGCCGTGTCGCGCCAGCTGTTCGTCCCAGATGGCTATCGAGGGTTCGTCCCAATAGCGGTCTTCGTAAAACTGTTTCAGCAGTCTGTTGCGCTGGTCCAGGGCTTTCTGGTATTGCAGCAGGTGGTCAAGATAGGTCTTGTCGGTCTGCGATATCACGCCATCCACAAACTTCCTGCGCACCTCGCTGCCTCCCTGTATGATATTCTGGTCGTTGGGCGAGATAATCACCAGCGGTATGCGCCCAATATGCTCGCCAAAGGTCTTGTAGGCCTTCTTGTTCCATCGCATCTGCTTGGGCTGCCCTTTTTTCTCCACACACGATACCAACACCTGCTCCTGGTCAAAGGCATAGTTGCCGTGTATGGCAAAGAATTCTTCGCCCTGCCGTATGTTCTGCGAGTCGATAGCGTTGAAATAGCTCTTGCAGAACGACAGGTAGTAGATAGCATCCAACAAGTTGGTCTTCCCCACCCCGTTGTTGCCCACCAGGCAGTTCACATTGGAGCAGAAATCCACATCCAGGTCTGTGTAAGTCTTAAAGTTGCTTATTTTAAAGTTTGTCAGATGCATCGTCGTTGTTTAGTTGTTTAAGTTTTTTTCCTTCCAATCACGTTTCACTCTCTCTTCCGCTGCTTCCATCAGCCAGCGGGGGGTACTGGTGGCACCGGTAATGCCTATGGTCTCCATGCCGTCAAACCACGCCATCTCGATCTCATCCACATCCGACACCAGCCGGGTGTTGGGCATCACATGCTTGCAGTATTCATACAGATAGTGGCCGTTGGAGCTGCCTTTGCCACTCACAAACAGCACAATATCCACACTCCGCGCAAAGTCTTCCAACTGCACGGCCCTGTTGGCCACACGGTTGCAAATGGTGTTGTGCGCCACAAAGAAATCGCTCGCCACCTCACCGCTCTGCTGCGCTATCTTGCTCTTAAGGTTATTTATCAGCAAGTTGTAGTCTTCCTTGCTTTTGGTGGTCTGCGAATAAAGACGGATAGGACGGGCAAAGTCTATGGCCTCCAAATCGTCGGGACTGCTCACCACAATGGCCTTATTGTCGGTCTGGCCGCACAGGCCTATCACTTCGGCATGGCCGGGCTTGCCAAATATCACCACCTGTCCCTGGGGTTGCAAAGCCATCATCTCTTCATAGCCTTTGCGTATTTTCTGCTGCAGGGCCAGCACTATGGGGCATGTGGCATCTATCAGCTCTATGCCCAAGGCCTCGGCCTGCTGATAGGTGGCGGGGGGCTCGCCATGGGCGCGTATCAGCACCTTCTTGCCTCCCAAAGCCTTCAGCTGACTGTGGTCTATCACCTGCAGCCCTTTCTGGTTCAGTCGCTGCACCTCGGCGTTGTTGTGCACTATGTCGCCCAGGCAATACAGCACCTCGGCATGTGCCAACTCTTCCTCGGCGGTGCCAATGGCTTTCACCACGCCGAAACAGAAACCCGCATTATCGTCTATCTTTATCTTCATTAATGATACATTATATTTTATGTCTGGGCCGCTGTCGTTAGCTCAAACACTGGTTTTCAAACATAGCGGCTTCCAGCACTTCGTCGTATTCTTCCGGACTCAGGTCGTTGAAGAAGAAATACACTGGGTTCACCTTGTTGCCGTTCTGTATCACCTCGTAGTGCAGATGATAGCCCGACGACAAGCCCGAGCGTCCCACCAGGCCTATCACATCGCCACGTTTCACGCGTTGGCCTTGCGCCACTTTCACTTCCAGCAGATGGCCATAGAGGGTCTGGAATCCGAAGCCGTGGTTTATCACCACTGCCACGCCATAGCCGCCCATATTGGCTCCGCGGCCTGCCACCTTCACCACTCCGTCGCCCGTGGCATACACCGGCGTGCCGCAGGCTGCGGTAAGGTCTATGCCCGTATGCATACGGCGGTAGTGCAGTATGGGGTGGTAGCGCATGCCATAGCCCGACACTATCTTGCACTGGTTCTTCTTCACAGGCATAATGGCCGGCATGGTCTTCATGCGCTGTTCCTTGGTTCCCGCCATCTTGAATATCTCGTCCAGCGACACCGACTGCGCATACAGCCGCTGCTCCAGCGAGTCTATCCTCAGCTTCGTGTCTATGATCATCCGGCTGCTGGCCCGGCCTTCCAGCTTGCTGTAGTCCTGGGCCACGGGCTGGCGCTTGCTCTCTTTCACAGGCGCCGCGCCAAAGATGGTGCGATACACCGCACTGTCGCGGTCTTCCAAATCGGCCAACACCTTGTTGCAGCGCGCCACACTCTGGTTCAGCTGCGCCAAGGCGCGGCGATACTGTGCCACGTCGCCCTCCAGCATCCGCTCTTTGGGCGAGTCGAACACATTAAACGCCACCACGGCAAAAATCACGCCCAACACCACACCCAGCAGCACGGTGGAAGATATCTTCTTCAATCTGTCCATCAGCGTGGCCTCCACCTTCTCATACGAGAGGGTGTGCGGATTGAATCGGTATATGTATTTCTTCTTCATGTTGTGTTTGTCGCGTGGGGCGTTATTTTGTAGGCTTGTTTTTGTCCGATAGGGTTATAGACTATCCTGATATTTCTTAAGGGCCGAAACAAAGTGCTTGGTTTTCGACGAATCGTGCAGGTAGAAACGGAAATGCAGGTCGCGCGGAAATTCCACATACAGTTCGCCCACCACGCGCGAACGGCGATGGTGGTCGGAGCTCGACTCGCCCGTTGACATGGTGTCAACGCTCGTCAGCAAACCCTCGCCGTAGTCGTCGTAGTTGCGGCGATGGCTGTGGTGATCCTCGTCGTCGCTGGCATAGCTCTCCAGCACCTGGGCCGAAATCATATCGTAGGGCACTTCGCGGTAGGTAGCATCCACGTCTTTTATGTCATACACGTCGAAATCCACCGCGTCGCGGGCCACAATCACAAAGTCGGGATACCAAAACAGCATATTGCCCTGGCCGTCGCGCATCAGCGGGGTCATCAGGGGCGCCTGTATGTAGTTGAATATGCCCAGGTCGAAAAACACCTGCTGCATAGCCTTGCCGGTATCGCCATACGACTCACGCGAAAACCAGATTCTGTGGCTATGTGCCATCTGGGCAAACTCCATCACCACGGGGGCAAACTCTTTGTAACGCTCCTCGCCCAACCATTGGGGCACGGTAAGCTGAATGCCTCTCACCTTATGCTCCGAGGTGGCAATGTTCGACTTAATGTTGGAAAGTATGTGCGACTGATACGACGACAGCTTGCCTCTGCGCTTGCTCAGGCGTTTCATGCCGTCCATCTTGCGCTCGTTAAGCTCGGCCTCCTTGGCCAGGGGCAGCACGTTGGCATACGACTCCAGGATTTTGTCGGTAATGGGGTCCTTGCTCAAGCTCTGCTGTTCGGCCACGCGGGCCATCTCGGTGTCAAAGTCAAATTCTCTGCCCTGCACCATGTCCCAGTAGCTCTTCTTCAGCTTGGCACGCTCTTTGGCGCAAAAGCTCTTATAGGCACCCGTAGCTCCCGATCTTACAAAGAATCCCGTTCCCGGGCTGCACATCTCTACATACTGGCCCGACTTATAGGTGGTCTCGTACTTACCTCTGATACCAAACACCGAAGGACGGTAGTGTTTCGAAACCCAAACTTTGAAATGGGGGGTTACAAATACTTTACTTCTAGGAAATAACTTCATTTTTCAAGCCTATTTTTTTATAGTGGGTCTGGCCCGGCAGACTTTCGCCTGCCGGCCAGACCATTATTTGTCATATTAACCGTGGATTGCGCAGCCATAGGCAGCCTCAATGGCCTCCATCACAGCCTCGCTCATGGTGGGGTGAGGATGAATGGCACCAGCCACCTGCTTGGCGGTCAAACCGTTCTCACGGGCGGTAACGATACCGGCAATCATCTCGGTCACATTGTCGCCGCACATGTGGCAGCCCAGAATCTCGTCGGTGTTCTTGTCGATCACCATCTTGATGAAACCGTCGGTGTTGCCGCCGGCGGTAGCCTTACCGCTGGCCTTGAAGAAGAATTTGCCCACCAGCACTTCCTTGCCGGCTTCCACAGCCTTCTTCTCGGTCAGGCCCACGCTGGCCACCTCGGGGGTGATGTAGGTGCAACCGGGAATGTTGCTGTAGTTCACCAGCTTGGGCTCATGGCCTGCCAGGTGCTCCACGCAGCAGATAGCCTCGGCGCTGGCCACATGTGCCAGAGCGGGACCATGCACCACGTCGCCAATAGCATAATAGCCGGGCACGTTGGTCTCGTAGTAGTCGTTCACCACAATCTTGGTGCGCTCCACCTCTATGCCGGTCTCTTCCAGGCCCAGGTTCTCCAGGTTGGTGATCACGCCCACGGCGCTCAGCACCACGTCGCAATCCACCATCACCTCGGTGTTTTTCTTCATATCCTTGATGGTCACATGGCAGATATCGCCGTCCACGTCAACCTTCTCCACGCTGGCGTTGGCCATCACCTTCATACCCATCTTGCGGAAACTGCGGCTGATCTGGGCTGCGGTGTCCTCGTCCTCGTTGGGCAGGATCTGGGGCATGAACTCAACCAGGGTCACCTGCACGCCGATGCTCTGATAGAAGAAGGCAAACTCGCTGCCAATGGCGCCGCTGCCGCAAACCACCATGCTCTTGGGTTTGAAAGGCAGGGTCAGGGCCTCGCGATAGCCAATGATGCGCTTGCCGTCCTGGGGCATGCTGGGCATCACGCGGCTGCGGGCACCGGTAGCTATAATGATATGCTTGGCTTCGTATTCGGTCACATTACCTTCGGCGTCGGTCACGTCAATCTTATGCTCGGGTTTCACCTTGGCGGTACCCATTATCACGTCCACGTTGTTTTTCTTCAGCAAAAACTGCACACCCTTGCTCATCGTGTCGGCCACGCCGCGGCTGCGCTGCACCATAGCGGTGATGTCGGCCTCCACAGGCTGTGCTGCCACACCGTAGTTGGCCGAATGGTTGATGTAGTTATACACCTGCGCGCTCTTCAGCAGCGCCTTGGTGGGAATACAACCCCAGTTCAGGCAGATACCGCCAACGTTCTCACGTTCCACAACAGCAGTTTTCATACCCAGCTGCGAAGCTTTCACAGCTGCCACATAGCCACCAGGGCCACTTCCGATAACGATAACATCGTAGTTCATATTTTCAGTATTTGTTTATTATTAATTATTTACAATAAAAAGTTCTAAAAAATCAATAATGCAAATATACGAATTTTTTCCCAATCACAACCGTTACGCAGATTTTTTAACGTTTATTACAATTAAAAATCTCCGTTTCACCCCATCACAGCAACTCCCACTTTAACATTTTTGCGCCAGCGCAACCCGCCTCCGATTCTGCCGACCACCCAACGCAACCTACCTTTAGGCAAGCCTCTGTCCGACTTTTTAGGTTCTCAAAGCTCGGATCGAGATTTCCGGGCAAAAATCCGTTTCTTGTTTCGTTCTGTTTTTCATATCGTTAGCAATAAATGTTTGTCGCTCGTGCCACGTTTTGACAGCAGAAAATCAACTTTTCAATTTTTGTAGTTTCAAAAATGTGGGGGGGGTAAACCCCCTTCAAAAAAAAAAGACTAAAATCAATATTTCGTAAATATGCTGTCAAAACGTGGATAGGGTGTTAAAATTTAGTTAAGATTGCTTAGTTGTTTAGTTGCTTAGTAGTTTAGGGGTTTATTGGTTTATGAGTTTATTGGGTTGCTTAGTTGAGGGGCTGCCGCCGTTAACTTTCAGTTTTCCACTTTCCACTTTCCACTTTCCACTCGATTAAGCTTTCCACTTTCAGTTTTCCACTTTCCACTTTCCACTCCCTCGCCCCGCCCCCGGAACTCTACAATCTACATTCTACAATCTAAAATTTTTTCGTATTTTTGCACGGCAAAAATTATGCATTTTATGACGAAAAAATGGCTCTTACCTTTGCTCCTCATCCCCGCCTTACACGCTGGGGCTCAGAGCATTCGGCTTACTCCTATCGATGCCCCTGGCGCTCTTTATTTCAACGTGGAGAACGCCGTAAACTACAATATGTATGAGCATTGGCGCTACGAAATGAACGTAACCTGGGTCTATCCCAACGAATCTTCTAAGGCCGCAAAAAACACCAATTACAAGTGGAACGCCAAAGGCTATTTTGCCTATACCACCCGCGACAAGGACTACAAATACGGCCTCTCTTCCTCCGTGCAGCTGCTCAAGAAGGGACTCAGTTTCTCGGCCTCGGCCTTCAACGATATGATACGTGCCGCCGACCGCAATCTGGGCACTTATTCGCTCCTCAACCCCTCGGCCAACACCAATTTTGTGGCTTCTTATTTTGTGGGCGTGAAGGGAGCTATGGTGTCGGCCGATTTCAAGCCACTGCCACGCTGTCTCGTCACCCTCGGCTTCCGCCAAACGTGGGAGGACTACCGTTTCGACGGGCGCCACCTCCTCTTCCCCGCCATCGACCCCCGCGACCAGCTGCCCTTCTATTCGTTCTCCGAAGGTGTGGCCCGAGTGGAATGGAAGAAGGACCTCATCCTCTCGCTGCGCGGAGGTTATATCGGCAACTATACTGCCAAAGGCTACCTGCGCGCTATTCTGCAATATAAGCACGCTTATTTCAACAATCAGTTAAGCCTATTCTCGCAGGCCGGTTTCGCCACCAAGGGCGCTCCCTACAGCCGCATGTTCGACCTCTCGGGCACGGCGTTCTCGGGCTATTTTTTCAACAACACCTTCCTCACCGTGCGCCCCAATACCTTTGCCTCCAACACCTACGCCCATGTGTGCCTCAACTATACTATGGCCAAGCCGCTGTGGACTTGGTCGTTCTCCAGTCCCAAGCCCTTTGCTCAGCTCAACGCTATGTGGGGCAGCATGTTCGGACAGGATGAGCAGGGCCGCCTCTACCACGACGGCCTCGGCCTCAAAACGCCCTATCAAGGTCTCCTGGAGCCTGCCATCGGCATCGACGGCATACTGCGTTGGGGCGTGATGGATTTCGGCGTGGCTGTGGCCTATCAGGTTTGCCCCGCCCATGCCGCCTACCGCAATGCTGCCCCCGAAAACAACTGGGCCTTTGCCGTGGTGGGCAACCTAAACATACCCAGTATTATTAAAATCAGATAACAACTTTTTCAATATTTTAACTCCCGATATATGAAGAAATACTTTATTGCTATATGGCTCCTCGTTAGCGCGCTGCCACTCTTTGCCCAAAAGTACAGTATCACGTTCCACATGCCCGCCGCCACCGACTCTATGCTCTACCTCGGCCAGCACTATCGCGACCAATTTATTGTGATCGACAGCGCGGTGCGCACGCCCAACAACACGTTTGTCTTTGCCGGCAAGCGCCAGTGGGAAACGGGTATCTACGCCCTCTTCAACAAGGAGAAGAAAAAAAGTATTCTCGACTTCACTATCGACGGCTCTTTCAAGTTCGCCATCACCCTCAACGCCACCAACGGCGTTACCGACCCCCAGCACGATATTGTGGGCTCGCCGGCCAACACGGCTATGTACACTTACATTAACCGCATAAACGACGCCCGAATCCGCATGCGCGAGATTGAGAAGAAAAAGAAATCCACCGACCCCGCCGTCAAGGCGCAGGGCGAGGCCGACCTGGCAGCCCTCACTGCCGAGATGGAGACGTTTGAGAAACCTTTTATCAACGCCAACCAGAAATTCCGTTTCTTCCAACTTATCAAGATGTTCGACGGTCCCGATGTGCCCGACGAGGTGGACGACAAGCCCCAGTATTATCGCAGCCACTATTGGGATGGCGTGGATTTTGCCGACCACTCGCTGGTACGCACCCCCGATTTCTTCAACAAGATGAATTATTATTTCTTCGGCCTGCTGTATCATGCCGACAAGGACACCATCTGCCACTATGCCGACCAGGTGCTGCACCGCATTGAGGGCGACACGCTTATGCTGCGCTATTTCCTCGACTTTATCATGCCCCGCTACTACCGCTCCACCAAAAACGTGGGCTGGGACGCCACCTGGTGCTACCTGGTGCGCCAGTATTACCTTGCAGGCAAATGCAGCTGGGCCTCGCCAAGCGAGATTACCAACAAACGGCAGACTTGCGAGTTTCTCGAAAAATCGCTCATCGGTGCCATAGGTGCCGAGCTGTGGATGGCCGACACCAACCAGTCGGAAGACCCCTCGCAGTGGATCTCGTCGCACCGATTCCCGCAGAAATATGTCATCCTCTGGTTCTGGGACCCCGACTGCCACCACTGCCAGGAGCAGACCGCCACGCTCAAAACCCTCTACGACTCGCTCTCGGCCACCGGCAACAAGCCCTTCGAGGTTTACGCCATAGGCTACGAGTCGGATGTGGCCAAATGGAAGAAATATGTGCGCGAACACCAGCTGCCCTTCGTCAATGTGGGCGGCCCCAACGTGAATATCGACTACCAGGAGGCCTACAACGTGCACGGCGCCCCCACCATGATTATCCTCAACGAGGAACGCCGCATTATCATGAACAAAACCATCCCCACCGCCTCCATCCTCCCCTTCCTCCGCCAGTACGAACAGCGGCAAGCCAAACGCTAAAAGCAGACCCGAGATAGCTCCGTCGTAGTCCCCAAGAAGCCCCCAAGAAGCTCCGTCGTAGTCCCAAAGAAGCTCCGAAGAAGCTCCGCTCCAATCCCGCTCCACTTTCCCAGTGGGGTCAGCGCAGCTTCGCCCCTTCACTAAGCCTTCCCAACAGCACCCCATCAAAGCCCCTATCCAGCCATTCCTGATCCGTGCGTTGCAGTAATACCAATACAACAATATTAGAGAACATATGGGATGGATAAGGGAGTTGATGTGATGCCACCATGGTGCCACACACACGCTGAAGCACACTTGCTAGCACATCATCTCCGTATCAGGTGCTGCCCTCCAGGCAGGGGGATGGGAGGAGGGATCGCAGCATCCGAGGGCGAGTCCTCTCGGACTTGCCCGCAGTTACTCAGGGGGTGG
>JAKSMO010000017.1 GCA_024400545.1 Bacteroidales bacterium
AAAAATTCTTGCTATCTTTGCACAACGGTGTTGCACTTCGAGATTGAATCTAAGTTAAAGACTTTCTCGGAAACAGTACAATAAACTATTTTTCAATCATATTGAGCCAGATGGCGAGTCGCCGACATTAAAAATGCAGAGCAGGAAAAGGTACGATTTTTGCGACTATTTGGATTATTGAGTCATTTTTTCAACGAGCCAACAATCCAAACCCAATAAAGACAATCAAGCTAGTGAGGGGATAATAACTCGTTTAATACGTGGAGTACCATCCCCGATGTTTGGTTATACCTTCGTTATGGTATTTGAAGCATACTTATGGGCACAAGGATATTCAACCTGTTGGATGAATTAATTTGTTAATAATTTCTTTCAAAAAAAAGTTGTGTATGTCAATAATTTTTCGTATTTTGTAGTGAAAATCAATTTATTACAAAAAAATATCATCATGCACAACTTTTATGCAAAGATACAGAAACCGAGCGAAATGGAAAAATTTAATTTGACGTTTGCTAGTGGAATCGGGACCGACAAAAGTGCCGCATTGCCTGGTAATCGAGGTGGCAGGGCTATATGTGGAAGTTAAGCAATTCGTGGTGCAAAATTACATCTTTTTTAATTTATTGAGATGATTTTTGCAGGGAGGGTTACTTGCTAGATAGCAAGTTGTCGAACATGGGGCTCTTGATGTAATTGTTCTTCACCTTGTTGACCGGCACCTTGGTCAGAAATGCCTTTTCTACAAGACCTTCCAGGTCCATTCGCGCGGTGGGTTGGCTGATTCCGAAGCGGGTCTCGATCTCTTTCACTGTTAGGACCATCTTGGGATTGTCCTGTATCCAAGAAATGACGGCAGCCTGCCTCTCGTTTATGCCATAGTCAATAATATAGTTCGAATTCGACTTCCTTTGGGCACGTTTTCTGTTCAGGTAATTCTGAAACTCGGTGAAAGCCAGCTCCAGTGTTCTCAAATGATAGGTAATAAAATATCCCAGGTCGCCCCCGTCCAGCTCCGTGTAGAGGTACGATTTCTCATAGCTGGCTTTGCTTTTGTAGATCACTCTTGAGATGGAAAGATATTCGGTCAGCCAATACCCCTTTTTGAGCATGTACCAATAGAAGAGGGCTCTTGCCGTTCTTCCGTTTCCGTCAACAAAAGGATGCACGAAGGCCACCATAAAATGAATAACGACAGCCTTGATTATGGGGTGGATAAACCCTTCGGTATCATCGTTGTTTGCAAATTGGCACAGGTCTTCTACAAATTGAGGAATGTCAGCGTGTGGTGGTGGCGTATGGACAATTTCTCCAGTTATCTCATTTCCAACAACCACATCGTCAGTTGTCCTGAACCGACCTTCGTCATCGGCAGAATCCAATGTGTTGTGAGTCATTAGGGAATGGACTTTCAGCAGCAATTCGGGCGAAAGGTCATCGCCTTTGTGCTCGGAAATGAACTGAATGGATTCGTAGTTGTTGGCTATCATTTGTTCCGAACGGCTTCGGGGCGAAATTTTCTTCCGTAGCATATCTTTAGCCACCTTGCGGGTCGTGGAAGCACCCTCCATCTGACTAGATGAGATAGCCTCCTCCATCAGTGACGATACTAGGTACCAATTCCTATCGTCGCTGGGTGCAGCAGAGCCATCAACCCATGAGCCGCCATAATTCATATCGAAATCGTAGCATAACTTCTGCATTCTGTCGGTGATACAAGCCGTCAGCCGGTATTTTTGCCATACCGTCCTGCTTTGCATTGATCTGCTTATCTTGATTGCCGCCCACAGGTCCTCGGCACTGATATCGGCCGGGCGAGGCCGGTACTTCACATCGGTCCAATACCAATAGTTGCTGTTGGCCTCAAGCAACAGCCGACGCACATCATCGCGTTGCATTATTGCGACCGATCTCTGCAATGATTGTTTCTTCTTCTGTGGTGGTTGTTCTATCATAAAAATGAGCGGTTTTCAAAATGCAAAGATACAAAATTCTTATAGATTTTTCGAGAATCTATAAGAATTTTCTTTTAAAGACTTTCCTTGAAAGAGTACAGTGAACTATTTTTCAATATGTTGAAAAAGATGACAAATTGCTGACATGAAAATACAGAACAGGAAAAACTAATAGTTTTTTCTGCTAAAGAAAAAAAGTTGTATATTAAAAATCAGAGGGAGGTTCTATTATAGAATAGGCTCAATGCAAGCTAAATTCCTTCCTTTCTTTATAATAATATAATGTTTATATGTGAATATAAAAAAAGCACGGTGTAAGTGCACACTGAAAAAGCCGGTAAGTGTTTGCTCTTATTTGCGAAAGCGTTTTGGCTTTGAAGAAGTTGTGCGTTCGCATTGCCGAAAGCACTCAGAGCGGTAATGGCACTGTAACAAAGGGGGCGGGTCGTCCTCTCTTGCTTTTTATTCATCGAACATGCGGTGTTAGGCCCCCCCCCATGATTCTCCGGTTTAGTGTTGCACTGCCTCAAAACCGAAAGCTGGGAATACATTTTTCAAATGCTAAAGTGGGTATTGAGCAAGAAAAGAGTAGCTTCGCTGTACCTCCACTCTACCTCCAGTGTAGCTCCACTCGTGAAACACTTGCTTGAGAGATGTTCCACAGGGGTATCACCCTTGGATGGGTGGAGTTTGATAGAGGGTAGGTGCGTTGGCCGATTGGCTTTTGCCGAGAGGAAAGGAAAGAAAACGCAGTTTAGTCTGAACGGCTTTGTTTGTTGAGAAGGGATTGCTCCCCGCAGTCGTGATCCCTCGGCTTTCTTTGACTCGAAAACAAAAAAAAAATCAACTCATTCGGAGTCCTTACTTTTTTATTGCCGCAATGCTCCTTTCAAGCAAGCTTTGAGAGACATTGCAACAATAAAAAACAAGCTCCACTATCGTGAAGCTTGTTGGTTGATTTTTGTTTTTTGCGGAAAGGAAGGGATTCGAACCCTTGAAGCCCTGTTAAGGCTTACTCGCTTTCCAGGCGGGCCTCTTCAACCACTCGAGCACCTTTCCGTTTGGTTGGATGATTTTAGTCAGTTACGATGATTTTTCACTGCTGAAATCGGGTGCAAAAGTACAAACTTTTTTTTAATTAGCAAAAAAAATGTATATTTGCATGAATATTTTTTTTGTTGAATAATCTTAAAAGTATTATATATGAAGAAATTAAGTATTTTTGCAATTTCCTTTGCTATGCTCGCAATGGTGGGCTGCAAGGACAAGAAAATTGAAGAAAAATCGGAAATTCAGCAGAAAGTTGACGAGTATGCTGAATACACTTTGACCACCGATTTAAGCATTCTGACCGAGAAAGAAAAGCAGTTGCTGCCTATCTTTATCCAGATTGCCGAGATTATGGATGATCTGTATTGGGACCAGTATTTCGGACCCGAGAACCGTGCGCTGCTCGACACCATCACCGACCCCGCAGTAAAGGATTTTGCTATGTTGCAGTATGGCGCATGGGATCGCCTGGGCGAGGAGAAACCCTTCATCCCTGGCTGGGGTGAGCGCCCTGCCGGCTGCCATTTCTATCCGCTGGATATGACTGCTGAGGAGTATGATGCTCTGCAGGATGAAGAGAAGAGCAGCCAATATACTGTGATTCGCCGCGACGAAAATGGTGCGCTGAAAGTTGTGCCTTACCATGTTGAGTATGCCGACCGCCTGGCCAAGGTGGACAGCCTGATGGGTCTGGCCATCGATTTGGCTGAGGATCAGGGTTTGAAGAATTACCTCACCGAGCGCCGCAAAGCCCTCATGACCGACGATTACTATGCCAGCGACCTGGCTTGGATGGATATGAAACAGAGCAAACTTGACTTTGTGGTTGGTCCTATTGAGAGATACGACGATGCCCTTTATGGCAACAAGACCAGCTATGAGGCTTTCATCCTTGTGAAGGATGAGAAGTGGAGCAACGACCTGGCTAAGTTTGTGGGCATGTTACCCCAGCTGCAGCAGGAGCTGCCTTGCGACCCCCAGTTCAAACCCGCAATGCAGGGCGCAGAGAGCGACTTGAATGTGTATGACGTAATCTATTATGCTGGCGACTGCAATGCCGGTTCCAAGACCATCGCCATCAACCTGCCCAACGACGAGCGTATCCATCAGACCAAGGGTGCCCGCCGCCTGCAGCTGAAGAACGCTATGCGTGCAAAATTCGACAAGATTCTTATGCCCATCAGCGAACTGATGATTTGCGACGACCAGATCGACAATGTGAACTTCAACGCATTCTTCAGCAATGTGTGCTTCCACGAGGTGGCTCACGGCCTGGGTATCAAAGAGACCGTTACCAAGCACGAAAGCATGCGCAAGGCTTTGGGCAACCAGTACAGCAACTGGGAAGAGGCCAAGGCCGACATCTGCGGCTTGTTCCTCACCACCACCCTTATCGAGAAAGGCGAAATCACCAACTGCACCAAGGAAGACGCTTACGTTACCTTCATCGCCGGCATCCTCCGCAGTGTTCGCTTTGGCGCTACCGAGGCTCACGGCATTGCCAATATGATGTGCTTCAACTATATGCAGGACAATGGCGCATTCACTCGCAACCAGGATGGCAAATATGTTATCAATGTTGAGAAAGCAGAAGCTGCCATGAAGAGCTGGGCTGCGCTGATCCTCCGTGTGGAGGGCGAGGGCGATGTGGCCTTTGCTAAGAAATATTCTGCAGAGAACGGCAAGGTTCGCGCCGATTTGCAGGCCGACCTCGACAAGATCGCACAGAACAACATCCCCCGCGATATTACCTACAACCAGGGTTTGAAAGCCCTCGGCTTGGCAAAATAATATCGACCACACCTTATTAGTGCAGGGCGTTCACTCCGCGTGAGCGCCCTGCATTTATCTTATGCGGTACATGTTACCTCCAGTCATTCTACGGTTATTCTGCGGTCATCCTACGTAGTTGCTGCGGTGTGGCACCGTTCCCATACCGTAGCAACTCCGTAGAATGACCGGAATATCTATGGGTCTTGGCCGGTTTCAGAGTTCGGCCGAGATGATAGGATGCCTAGGTGCGACCTATGAATTGTAGCCTGAATTTGGTCATATCGCCTTTGGACCGAGGGGACTATCTTAAGTCTCCTTACAATTTGGCTCATATCATTTTTTACGCAATAATAGAAAAATATATTGTGTATTTGAAAAAAAAGTGTATTTTTGCATATGAGTTTAGTGCATATGTATTTTTGTTAATATGCACTAATTCGGTAGATTACGATTGTGCCCTTGGATAGGGGTGCGCGTATTTTGGGAATATTTGTACCCATTTATCTTCCAGAAGTCCTGTGCTAAATATCAGGGCAGGGAGGAATATGTGCCTTAGTTGAGGACAATCGTGGTCTGGCGTTGAATCGGAATATGGAAACACGAGAGAAACAAAAGCGCTGGTATGCTGCCAAGGTGCATTTCAACAGGATGCTGCCTATAAAGGAGCAGCTGATTGCCGACAGGCAGGAGTTTTATGTGCCGGAGGTTGTGCCATCATTGGTGTTTTTGTATTGTGAGGAGGAATATGTGGTTCAGTTTGAACAGAAGAACTTTCATCGACTTTGGATTTACCGCAATCCGGAGAGCACGAAGCTGGCAACAATTCCGGACCAAGAAATGGAAGTGTTTGTATTTGTTTGCTCGGCAGGAAAACAAGGCCTTACATATTTGGGCGACGACAAGCCCGAGTATCATCAGGGCGACAAGGTGAGGGTGACGGAAGGTCCGTTCAAAGGCGCTGTGGGTCATATTAAGCGTATCAAGAAAGATAGACGATTGATTGTGAGTGTGAAAGGCATAGCGGCTGTGGCCACTGCGTTTATTCACCCGCAATTCTTAGAAAAAATAGAGGGATGAGAAAACCATTATTCCCGTTGTCCCCATTGTGGGACCAGTATTATCCTAACGAGACTTTTTCGGAGTTTGGCAGTGAGGGCTGCGACGAACTACAGGCCGACGACATTCTCAACGATGATGTGAGAAATGCTTTTCAGGCAGTGGAGTCGTTGCCTATCAGGCAGGTGTATTTGTGGTTTTTGTCCAATAAGGATTCGTTTTCGCCTTCAACCCTGCTGTGGGGAATGAAGCATAATGGCCGCGACCCCATTAGGAAACGCCAGGGCGGAGGTGTGTATGACGCAATATTTGTGCAGCGTCCGTTGCACACGGTGTATGAGCTGGACAATTTCCTAGCCGACTGCAACCATAATTTGAGTCAAGGGGGGTATTTGGTTTGTTGCTGCAGAACCTCATCGGTGAAGAAGAAGGTGATGTATAGCAGGTATCCGAAGCCCATTAATCGCATTTACTACGGTCTGCACTATTTGTGGCATCGGGTTTGTCCGAAGTTGAAGATCACCAAGCCGTTCTATTTTTGGGTTACTAAGGGTAATAACCGCACATTCCATCGTGTGGAGATTTTGGGCCGCCTGTATCATGCGGGGTTTGAGGTGGTGTATGAGAGCACGCCTCATGGTGAGTTTAGGGTGATAGCCCGAAAGGCCAAAGACCCGATAACAGTGGGAGTGCCCAGTTCCTCGCCCATTGCCAAATTAAGGCGAGTGGGCAAAAACGGTAAGATAATCACCGTGTATAAGTTCCGCACGATGTATTCGTATAGCGAGTATTTGCAAGAGTATGTGTATCATCATCGTAAGTTGGACAATACCGGAAAGTTTTATAAGGATTATCGTGTGAATACGATTGGTTCGTTTTTGAGAAAGACTTGGTTGGACGAACTGCCGATGGTGGTGAATATGCTGAAGGGTGAAATGAAGCTGGTGGGAGTGCGACCTTTGTCGCGACAATTTTTTGGTCTGTATTCGAAGGAGATGCAGGAATTGCGTATCAAGACCAAGCCCGGATTGCTGCCCCCGCTGTATTATGAAAAAGAACAGCCCGAAACTTTGGAGGAAATTCAAGAGTCGGAACGCAGGTATTGTGAGGCTTATTTGCAGCATCCATTGCGTACCGATTGGAAATACTTCTGGGGTATTGTGAGCAATATATTGTTGAAGAAAAAACATTCTCATTAAAATAAGACAACTAAAGTTATGAGTGAAAACCAGGAATGGACAACAGTCATTAAACCCAAAGATAAGCTGTTGGCTGTAGATGTCAAAGAATTATGGCGTTATCGTGATCTGTTTACGTTGTTTGTGAAACGAGATATCACAACACAGTACAAACAAACAGTGCTGGGTCCGCTGTGGTTCATCGTTCAGCCTGCGATGACGGTGATAATGTATATGGTGGTCTTTGGCGGTATTGCTGGTATTGATACCGATGGCATTCCCCAGCCGCTGTTCTATCTGGCCGGTACTTGCATGTGGCAGTATTTTTCTGACTGCTTGGGTAAGACGTCGAATACGTTTGTGTCCAATAGCGGCTTGTTTGGCAAGGTGTATTTTCCGAGATTGATTACTCCGTTGTCGAATGTGACGTCGAATCTGATGCGTTTTGGCATTCAGTTTGGTTTATTCCTTATTGTATATATCGTTTTGGCCATTATAGGATGTACGGCACATCTGACATGGTATGTGCTGCTGTTCCCCCTGCTGGTTGTTATGATGGCAGGTTTGGCGTTGGGCTTTGGTGTTGTGATTTCGAGTATGACTACCAAGTATAGAGACTTGCAGATTCTCTTTTCGTTCCTGACGAGCCTCTGGATGTATGCCACCCCGATTGTATATCCGCTGAGCCGAGTGGAAGGCAAGATTGTAATGGGGTTTGACTTGCATACAATCATGTGCTTGAACCCTGTTACCCCGGTGATGGAAACCTTTAAACATGGCTTTTTGGGCGCTGGAGAGTTTATTGGCTGGGGTTGGTTGGCCTATAGCTTTGTGTTTATGCTGGTTCTGTTGAGTTTGGGTGTGGTGGTGTTTAATAGAACTCAGAAGAGTTTCATGGATACAGTATAATAGGAGTGAGTGAAGTATTGGATGTGTATGAATTTGTAAAATCAAACAGTTATGGCTACAGCAATTGAATTTAACAATATATCTAAACAATATAGATTGGGTTTGGTTTCGACAAGAACATTGAGTCACGACCTTAACCGCTGGTGGACAGTGAATGTGCGAGGTAAGGAAGACCCCTATTTGAAGATTGGCGAAACCAACGATCGTACCCAGAAGGGTATGAGTGAGTATGTTTGGGCCTTGAAGAATATCGACTTTAAGGTGGAGCAGGGTGATGTGGTCGGCATTATTGGCCGTAATGGCGCCGGTAAGAGCACTTTGCTCAAAATTTTGTCGAAGATTACGGGTCCGACAACGGGAACTATTAAAGCGAAAGGCCGTATCGGCTCGCTGCTGGAGGTGGGCACAGGATTCCACCCTGAGATGACGGGCCGCGAGAATATCTTTCTGAATGGTGCCATCCTGGGTATGACTAAGGCCGAGATTGCCAGGAAATTGGATGAGATTGTGGATTTCAGCGGGTGTGAGCGATATATCGATACTCCGGTGAAGCGTTACAGCTCGGGTATGACAGTACGCTTAGGCTTTGCTGTTGCCGCTTTCTTGGAACCTGAGATTCTGGTGGTGGACGAGGTGTTGGCTGTGGGCGATGCCGAATTCCAGAAGAAAGCTATTGGCAAGATGCAGGATGTGAGTAGCGGCGAGGGCCGTACGGTGTTGTTTGTGAGCCATAATATGTCGAGTATCCAGCAGTTGTGCAAACATGGTGTGTTGCTAAAAGATGGCATGGTGGAGAAGATGGGCGACGTGGCCGATGTGGTGGATTATTACTTGAGTAATATGAAAACCATTAATGACTTTAATAGAAATGGCAACGGCAACGTATTGGCCAAGGATTTCAGAATGAATACTGAAAAGGTTGAGCTGGGTGAGGATTTGGTGATTGATGTGGATTTGGTGGCACAGCGCGACACGGATATAGTGGATATTAGTTTTGATATCCTGGATGAGCAAGGTAAGCAGATAGCCCATGTTTCGAATTACGATGACCAATACCGTATCGACCACATGAGCAAAGGCGAGTGCAGAAGTGTTCGTTGTCATATAAAGAATGTCAATCTGGCTCCGGGGTGCTATACCTCAAGTATTTGGGTCGGTAATCCATACACTACGCATGATATGGTTTGGGGTTGTGTGCGATTCCGAGTGGATCAAAATGAAGTCTTTATCAAGCGCATTACTCCCTATGACGAGACATCGAGAGTGGTGCTGCAGTCGGAGTGGTCCACAATTTAATAGATAGATGGGAGTTGTATTAAGCATATTAGTCGTTTCGCATAATCAGTGTGGTTTGCTTCCGCGCTGTTTGGACAGTGTGTTGTCGCAGAAGCTGAATGTCAGTTACGAGGTAATCGTATCAGACGACAGATCGACGGACGGTACCTGGGAATTGATAGAAGACTATATGCGCCGCTATCCCGGAATTGTGAAAGGGGTGCATTGCAACTCTGACGAATGTAATCCGATAAACAGGTCGGAGCGTTGCGGGTGGAACAAGGCCACAGCGTATAAAAATTGTGAGGGTGACTTTTTTGTGAATATTGATGCTGACGACTATCTGAAAAGTGTTGATATCTATCAGCTTCAACTGGATATGTTGATGTCGCATCCCGATTGCTATCTTTGTCAGCAAAAGGTATGGCAGGTGAATGATGGCGATCCTTTGGAAAAAGGATATGCCTGGCCAAACGACGAATGGCTGAAAGAGGGCATGATACTTACCCCCAAAGAGGTGGTGTGTTATGATATGCGGGGTGTGAATACTACCTATATGATTAGAAGGAACAAAGATGTGGACCCTGTAGGTTTGTATGGGAAGCACTTTGATGATTCGGTGATAACGTTGCATCATTTGCAATATGGCAATGTGGTGTTGATTGACAGGGCTGATTATGTGTGGGTGCAGTATAAAAATAGTATAAGCAACTCGGTGCGAGGTGATGTGTTGATGGTGGAGCGGTCGCTGCTACCTTTCACCCATGCTATGTATATACCCAAATTTCGGGATTTGTTTTTGGAAAGAATGAATCTTGATTTGTACCATTTGTTGAGGAGATGTGTGGTAGGGGGACTGGAATTGAATGATGAGCAGAAGGCATATTGGGGGCAACACAAGGGTTTTATTTTCCAATTTGTTGTGGGTCGGAAGAAAGGACTGTTGGCGCGATTAAGAGTGGCAAGGGCTTTTTTGATTTGTAGGAAGAATAGGAAAAAGGGATCCTCAAAACAGGAGATTAACAGGCTGTATAACTTATTGGTAGGTTAGCGTAGTTATGATAAATCAGGAACAGCCATTGGTTAGTATTTGTTGCTTGACTTATAATCATGCTGCTTTCGTGGCGGAATGCCTTGAGGGCTTTTTGATGCAGCAAACAAACTTTGGCGTTGAAATACTGGTTCATGATGATGCTTCGACCGACGGCACTGAAGAGATTATCAGAAGCTATGCGGAGAAATATCCGGAGAAGATATTTCCGCTGTATGAGGAAGAGAATCAGTATTCCAAAGGACTAAACGTTTTGATGGATTATGAATATAATTATTCGCGAGCCAGAGGCAAGTATATCGCATATTGTGAGGGGGATGATTATTGGACTGATCCATTGAAGCTTCAGAAACAGATTGACTTTATGGAGTCGCATCCTGAGTATTCGGTCTGTTTTCATAGATGTACTCATTTGTATGCTCAAACTGGAAAAACCGAGGAGGACAAATGCGGCGAATATTTTAAGAATGGAGAAGAGGGGCAGGACATTACGTTGGAGATGTTCTTTAAAAGCTGGATAACCCAGCCGTTAACTATGGTCTTTAGAAAATCGCTGTTCACTTTGGAGTGGTACAAAAAGTATAAGTATTATCGCGATATGCATGAGATATACCATCTGTTGAATGTGGGCAAAGGCTATCTGTTTGGATTTAACGGAGGTGTGTATAGGTACCATTCGGGCGGAATACACAGTATGTTGTCGAGAAGGGATTTTTGTAATGTTTCGCTGCCGATTGACAGAGAGTTTTATCAGGTTTCGCCATCGATTTATAGCAAAAGAGTATATTGTTCAACCTTGCAGGAGTGTTTTTTGCTCTATGCCGGTGAGAGTAGGAGAAAAGCATTGAAGTATTGGTTGGAATATGCAAGAGTGTCGGAAGATTGGAAGCGAGTGATTAAGTTTTTCTGGTTGATAATGAAGAAAGGCAATGTGCGTCAGTAATTTTGAACAACAGATATTGTGCCCCTTGTCTGACCATTTGATAAATGGCGGAGCAAGGGAGGCATTTCTTATAGCAGGAACAACCTACAGCTATGCCCAGCTGAAGGATTGTGTGATGAAGATACGTGGTGCTGTTTCACAAAGTGGCAGCGATGAGAAGGTCTGGGCATTGGCGGTGCATGACGATTTGGAAACCTACGCTTCGATTATTGCTTTATGGATGGAGGGTAGGGCATATGTGCCTCTGCATCCCAATCAGCCTTTGGAAAGGAATTTGAATATAATAGAACAAGTAGGGACCAGGCATTTGCTGGACTCGGCTACGGATTCTGTCTATATCAATTCGGCCACAGAGATTATCACTACATCAGCACTGCAAGGTACAGAATGTGATTTGCGCGAATGGCAGTCTGTTTCGGACAACGAATTGGGCTACATCTTGTTTACTTCGGGCAGCACGGGAGTGCCCAAAGGAGTGTGCATTTCGAGAAGAAACATCTCTGCTTTTATCGATTCGTTTTGGCAGACTGGAATAGAGCTGGGCAGCACTGATCGCTGTTTGCAGGCTTTTGATCTGACATTTGATGTCAGTGTGCAATCGTTTTTGGTGGCATTGATTAAAGGTGCCTGTGTGTGTACGATACCATATGGTCAGGTGAAATATTTGTATGCGGCATCGTTGATGATAGATGAAGGTATTACTTTTGGAGCTATGGCACCCTCGATGTTGACGTATTTGCGCCCCTATTTTGATGAACTGGAAATTCCGGCATTGAAAGCGTGTATTTTAACAGCAGAGGCCTGTCCCGTTGATTTGATGGAGGATTGGTATAAATGTGCAGTAAATACGGAGATATATGATTTTTACGGGCCCACCGAAGCAACGATATATTGTACGTATTATAAATTGAACCGAGCAGAAGAAAATCTGTCGGCCAATGGGATTATTTCGATAGGTAAGCCATTGGCCAATGTGACCGCCGTTATTCTGGACGAAAAGGGTAAGGAACTCGGTGTTGGGGATAAAGGAGAGCTGTGTGTGGCCGGCGATCAGATAACACCCGGTTATTGGAAGAACGATGAAAAAAACACCACTTCGTTTTTTGAAATGGAGTTGAACGGCGAGAAGAAAAGGTTCTATAGAACCGGTGACTTATGCTATTGGGATGGGAGTGGGAACATTATTTATTTGGGAAGAATTGACCAACAAGCCAAGATCCAAGGGTACAGAGTGGAACTGGGCGAGATAGAATATCATGCCAGGCGATACTATAACAACGAGAAAAGGGTTGTGGCATTGGCATTCCAAAATGAAAAAAATCTCACAGAGGTAGCACTCTTTATTGAATCGGAAGAGCAGAATACGCAAGAACTGGTAGAATATTTGAAGGATAAAATGCCTCATTATATGATTCCGTCGCAATATTTATTTGAACCTTCATTTCCGTTGAATAATTCAGATAAAATTGATAGGACGGCTTTAAAACAAAGATTATTATGACTAGAGAAGAGATAGTGTCGAAAATTGAACCTATTGCACAGAAGGTGTTTATGCAACCGTCGTTGGTAATTGACGACAACCTTAGTGCGGCAACTGTGCCTACCTGGACATCGCTCACTTTTACTCAGTTTCTGACTGAACTTGAAGGCTTATTTGCCATTAAGTTTAAGATGATGGAAATATTGAAGATGAAAAATATGGGTGCTATTATTGATACGGTGGTTAGTCATCTTAAGTAATGAGTGCGGAAACGGTAGAAATAAAATTATTCACAGTAAAGGACCTAAGGGCCTGGTTGTATAAGAATCAGGTGATTGACGGACTGACTGCCAGTGTTGTGACTAAATGCAGGGCAGAGGCTATTGTCAATAATCCGTATGTAAAAGAGGATGATCCTGTAGCCGCCGCCATTTATGATGCTGGTCAGTTGGCAGCATATACCGCATCGTTTCCAGATGAGATAAATGGAGAACGAGTGTGGTGGTTTAGTTCTTTGTGGTGCCACGAGGCATTTCAAGGACAAGGCTATCCACTAATTGCAATCGGAAGTCTTTGTGAGGCAAGAGAGGGTGAGGCTTTCTTCGACATGTGGGGGGCGGAAGAAACGGTAGGGATATTTAATTATCTAGGGTTGGAATGTTCGTACTTTGAAGAGTATGTTCTATCAAAGCGCTTTTTTTCAACTGAACTCTTGAAGAATCGCATTTCGTCATTCTTTTGGGAAATCAAAGAGCAGAAAAAATGTAGGCTTAAGTCCATAACGGAAAAGATTGCGGCGGCGCAGTATGAGATAGAATATGTGAATTTTATTGACGAAGAGTTATACGCGTTCATCAAAACTAATGCCAAGAAAGATTTGTGGACAAGGTCGAGAGAGATGATGAATTGGATAATGGCGTATTCGTTTATTCATCAGGCTCCGTTATCTAACAGGGTGGATTGGTCGAGCCATTTTAGTGATAATAGAAGTAGATATTGGCGCTCGGGAGTTAAAGTTATAGAAGATGGTAAATTGGTGGGATTCTTTATGATAAGAGAAGCTACCGACGATTTGTCGTTGAAGTATATTTATTATATTGAAGATAAAAAGGAGTTGGTGTTTGAGGCTGTGATGGAGCATATTGTGAAGTTGGACAAATATCAATTTTCGACAAGGAATAAAGAATTAAGAGACTTTGTGGTTGGAGAAGGATTCTACGATAGGCAGACGGTCACAAAGGTTTCTTTTTCTCATCCCGATAGTTTTAGAGTACCTCAGGATGCAGAATCACAGGGGGGAGATGGTGATGGATTTGTATGATTAGCAATGGTATAGGTATGGATCTGAAGAAAGGGATAAAGAAACTTGTAGGGTATGCCAAGAAACATCTGTATAGTCAGGTTGATGTCTTTTTGTTTCATGCTGTTTCTGAACAGTTTGACGAAAAGAAAAATTTAAGAGTTGATTGGATTTCAACGCAGGAATTCAAGCAATTGGTAACGAAGATTAGTCGAGATTACGTTTTTGTTTCGTTGGAAGAGGCCCAAAAAATACTTGACCACAAGATAAGGAAAGGGAGAGCAAAGTATGCAGTGCTGACTTGTGATGACGGGTATCGCTCGGTGTTGGACATCCTGCCTTTTTTGGAGGCTAAGGAAATACCGATCACGTTGTTTTTAAACCCGAAATATCTTGATGGAGTAAGTAAGCGAGAGGACTATGTAGAGAGTCCAGAGTACATTGGTTTTGAGGATTTGAGGAATTTGAACGCAAAATATGTGAGTATAGGCATGCACGGCTATGAGCATGTAGATGCAACAAAACAAGAGCCAGAAGCTTTTAGAGCATCCTTGAGGGAGTGCGTAAGCTACTTAAATTCACAGAAATGCTTTATTCCATATTTCGCATACACATGGGGCAAGTGCAATCAGATGACCCAAGAAATATTGACAGAAGAGGGCATTGTCCCAGTTTTTGCAGATGGTAAGTCGAATTATGGATATTGCCAAGGTATAAGTCGTAAAGCAATTGAGTGTTATCAGAATAAAAAGTAATACGGACCAATGAAAGCACCAGTACTCGTAATCACCTTTAATCGACCTTCTTATGCACGTAGAGTGTTGGAGACGGTTAGAAGATACAAACCGGAACATCTTTTTGTTTTCCAAGATGGTGCAAGGGTAGGGAATGCTATGGACGCAGAACGATGCCCACAAGTCAGGGCGATGGTGGACAAGATGGTGGATTGGCCATGTAAGCTTGAAACGTATTATTCGGATAAAAACTTAGGGTGTGGGCCAGGTCCGGCGAGTGCCCTTTCGTGGTTTTTTGACAAGGAGGAATGTGGTATAGTGCTGGAGGATGATGCTGTGCCTCACGACGACTTCTTTGAGTATGCGACTATTTTGCTGGAGAAATATAAGGACGATTCGGATGTGCGGGCAATTGGAAGTATGAATGTGGATACTCATAGATGGGGAGATGGGTCGTATTATTTCTCAATGATGAACAGAAACTTGTGTGCATGGGCTAGTTGGAGAAGGGCTTGGGTGGATTTTGATATAAGACTCATGAATACATCAAGATGCAAGTTGTCGCGGGCGCTAAGCAGATATCATTGTGGACTTTCGGAGCGCGCTTATTGGTGTGATAGACTGGACGAGGTGCATAAAGACGGCGTGGGTGGAACAAGTTGGGATATGCAGTTCTTGATGTCTATTTGGCTGAATGGAGGGAAAGGCATTATTCCCAATGTGAATCTCTCGTCGAATATCGGAACCACAAGTGATGCCACGCATGAGCTGTTGCAAGGCAACATTATTGACAATGTGCCAACGAATCCGATATTGCCATTGATTCACCCGACAACGACTAGTGTACAAACTGAAGCGGATAAAGAATTTCATTATAGATATTTTCAACGTTCGAGAGCCAATTGGCCGAAGTCGAAAATATGGTTGGTAGAGGCGAACAAGTGGCTGAAAAGACTGCTGGGGAGAAACGAGCCATGGAGAAATAAAAAATGAGGAAGATACGGTATTATTTTCAGAAATTTTTTGGCAACTTGTTGAAGTCGCCTATCTTTTTGGATGGAAAGACTGTAGGATATAGTGTGGTAAAGTCGGAGAAAGCTGGGGTAAAAATGTCGCCGAAAAGTCGAGTGCTTGCTCCGTATGTGTTGCGGAATGTGGAGTTGGGGGATTACTCGTATTTGTCACCCAATTCCAATGTTTCTAATTGCACAATAGGAAAGTTCTGTTCTGTCGGGCCCAACTTTTGCTGCGGATTGGGGATTCATCCAATACATGGAATATCCACTTCGCCGATGTTTTTCTCAACCAAGAAGCAGAATGGTTTTACGCTTTCTGCAACAAACAAGATTGAAGAAAATAAGCATGTGGAGATTGGCAATGATGTGTGGATAGGTGCAAATGTGACGATTTTGGATGGTGTGACAATTGGAGATGGAGCTATTGTTGGGGCTGGTGCTGTTGTTACGAAGGATATTCCGGCATACGGAATTGCAGTAGGTGTTCCGGCAAAAGTCAAGAAGTATCGCTTTGATGATGATACCATCAAGAAGTTGCAAGAATGCGAGTGGTGGGATGACGAATCTAAGTTGAAATCGGTAGAACAGCACTTCTTTGACGTAAAAGATTTTTTGTCTGAATGATATGAGATTTTCCGTAATCGTTCCGTTATATAATAAAGAAGAATTTGTTGAGAGGACAATACAAAGTGTTCTCGCTCAGAGTTATTCCGATTTTGAGCTGATTGTGGTGGATGATGGCAGTACGGACAATTCATTGACAGTGGCAAAAGATTGTGCGAAAAAGAATGAGGAGAAATGCCAAATTGTGAGTCAGCCGAATGGCGGAGTGGCAACTGCGAGAAACAATGGTGTGGCTCATGCAAAAGGTGATTATGTCTGCTTTTTGGACTCGGATGACTGGTGGGAACCAGATTTCTTATCCGAAATGGCTGGATTGATTGACAGGTATCCAGAAGCAGGTATGTACGGGACAGGGTTCTATTTGGTTAAAAATGGCCAGAAGAGAATTGCGCCTATCGGCATTGATTCTAATTTTGATGAGGGATATATAAATTATTGCCAGGTATATGCAAAAACATTGTGCATGCCAATCACATCAAGCTCGGTGGCTGTTTCGCGGCAATTGTTTTTAGAAACAAGAGGATTTAGAAAAGGGATATCGTTGGGAGAGGATTTTGACCTTTGGATAAGATTGGCGTTGAAAAATAAAGTAGCATTGGTTGCCAAGCCATTAGCTAATTACTTTCAAGATATTCCGCCAAGCAAAAGGGCCACCAGGCGATTGCATGATCCGCAGACCCACATGTTGTGGAATTTTGATTATCTGAGAGAGGAAGAGTTGCGGAATAGAGATTTGAAAATACTGCTCGATAGGTTGAGAGCGAGTGGGTTATATTATTACTTTTTGTCAAAAGAGTACCATTCGGCCACGTTAGACCAGATAGCGAAAATCGATTGGAGTAATGTATCGCCTAAATGGTATAAGAGATACCATTCGCCTATTTGGTATCAAAGAATATTGGTGGTATCGAAGAAGAGGATGTCGGCTGTCAAACAAATTTGTCTGAAGCTATTAAGGAAACTGAAAAAAGCATAGAGTTGTGGTTACATTTTTACCAAAGCAGATTTCAAGAAGAGCAATATTGATATATGTACTCTCGTTGCTATTTGTAAGCGGAGTATTCTATAGGTATATCATGGCTCCAATATTTCTTGTGATGGGTATCATTTGGGTGCTATTGTTCTTCTTATTGTCGTCAAAATATACCCAAACCTGGAGTCGGTTGAATGAGAGAGGCTATAAGCGAAGGCTGTTCTTCACAGCGTTAGGCATTAGATTGGTATGGGTCATATTCTCATATTTCTTCTATTTGATAAAGACCGGAATACCTTTTGAATTTGGTTCATCCGACGCTTACGATTATCATGAATTGGCTGCATGGCTGAATGAGATTGGCTGGAAAGACCTACGGTCATACATGTCCACTGTGGGTATTAGTGATAGTGGTTATCCTATATATTTGACTTTATTGTATGCCATTGTGGGACCGAATATATTAGTTGCTCGTGTTGTCAAGAGTTTACTGAGTGCATGGATGTGTGTGATGATGTATAATATTGCAACTCGAAATTTTGGCGAAAAAGTAGGTAGAATGGCGGGCATTTTTGGTTGCTTAATGCCTAATTTGGTGATATATTGTGGCCTACATTTGAAAGAGGTGGAGATGATTTTTCTGGCTGTTGCCACACTGGATAGAGCAGACAACATGTTGCATAAAAACAAGATTTTCTTTTGGGATGGTGTAATTGTTGTATTGCTTATTGCAAGCTTGTTCTTTTTCCGAACGGTGTTGGGCGCAACTGTGGCTTTTGCTATTTTCACTTCGATTGTCTTTTCCAGATCGCGAGCTGTTACAAGTTGGAATCGAGCAGTGTTGATTATCTGGGCTGTGATGGCTGTGGGCATATTTGCTGGAGGTACGATTGCTTCGGATGTTCGGTCGGTGTGGGAACAAAGAACGACTAATCAGGATGCAAAACGATCCCACCAGGTGAATAAAGGTGTTAAATGGGCCAAGTATGCTACAGGTTCAGTGATGGCACCAATGATGTTTGTGTTGCCATTCCCCACCATGATTGACGTTGATGAACAGTACAATCAGCAGTTGATTAATGGTGGTAATTATGTCCGAAATTTTTTGGGTATATTTGTCATCATTACAACGTTTGATGCTATTTTTAGGAGAAAAAACTGGCGCGATTTCACTTTGATAGGATCATACCCTATAGCATATTTGGGTGTGGTGTGTTCGAGCGGATTTGCAAATGCTGAGCGATTCCTCTTGCCGGCATTGCCCATGCTATTGATAATGGCGGCATACGGAATATCAATACTGTCGGCTAAAAACTTCAGATATGTGAAGATATGGTATGTGGCATTGCCAATCATCATTATTGGTTGGGCAGTTTTTAAGTTAGGCTCGCGAGGAATATTGTAGCACAAAATTGAGCATGAAGGTTGCTTTTTATATAGGTCGATTAAATAGAGGTGGAGCAGAAACTTTGCTTGCCGATATATTTTCAATGAAAGAGACTCTTCCTTTTGAGCCTTTATGCGTATATCGTTCGGAAGGCAATTTGTCGGATGCATTTCACTCTACTGGAGTTAGAATGAAACGATTGCCGAGAAAGAAAAGTTGGCTAGTATATATGATTCGTTTGAGGTATTTGTTGTTGAGCGAAAAGGTTGAAATTGTGCATGCTCAAACCTCTTTAAATGCGATAATAGCCATTTTGTGTACATTGTTTACTCCGATTAAAGTGGTTAATACATTTCATGGGTTTGGTTTTGCTCGTAGCCCTAAGATTTTGCGTCGGTTCGTTTTCCGAGGATGCGATAGGTTGGTTTTTGTGAGCGATTATGAAAAATCATATTATCTGCAACTAGGTGATTTTGGGGTTAGGAACAAGTGTGAGGTGGTATATAATGGCGTCAATTTCGACAAATTTAAACTAAAAGATCATAAGAGTGAATCTGATGAATTGATTAATATCTGTATGGTTGGCAGTTTTGCTGAAGGCCGAAACCATCTATTTGTGTGCCAATTTATCAATCATCTGAAACAAAAGGGAGTGAATTTCCATTTCACTTTTATTGGGGGAGCAAGAGTGAGCGAACCCAAAGTATATGAAGACTGTGTGAATTACTGCACGGAGCACGATTTGATGAACCACGTCACGTTTGCAGGTCTGTGTGACGACGTTCCTCAATTGTTGGCCACGATGGACGCTTTTGTTTACGCAACTCGTCACGATAGTTTCGGAATAGCAGTTATGGAGGCGATAGCCTCAGGTTTGCCTACTTTTGTGAATGATTGGGGCGTGATGAACGAGTTAACCAAAGATGGGAAACTGGCTTCGTTGTATGAATCAAATAATATTGATTCGTTATATGAGAAGTTCGTTCACTTCTTACATCAGCGTTCGGAGTATCAGTCCGACGCATATAATAATGCGTTGGAGGTAAGAATGATTTATAGTATTGAAAATCATATTGCAAATTTGGCGCGAATCTACTACGCTCTACTTTCGCCACACCTTCGTATGAAAAAAGAGGTGGGAGAAGGTAAGAGTAGATAAAGTAAACGTGTAAAAACACCATTATGAAGATAACAATTACAGGCGGAGCCGGTTTTATTGGTTCTAATTTGTGCGAACATTTTGTCAAAAAAGGTTACGAGGTTACTTGTTTGGATAATCTATCAACAGGATTTCGGCGTAATGTAGAAGCATTGATGGCTGAATCGAATTTCAAGTTTATCGAGGGTGATATTCGAGATCTTGAAACTTGTCGAATAGCGGTAAAAGGCTCAGAAGTAGTGCTTCATGAAGCCGCCTTGGGTAGTGTGCCCCGTAGTATCAACGACCCGATAAATACAAATGCTAATAATATTGACGGTTTTTTGAATATGCTAGTGGCATCACGTGATGCCGGAGTTCGCCGTTTTGTATATGCTGCCAGTTCATCGACTTATGGTGATAGCAAAGAATTGCCTAAAGTTGAGCATAATATTGGCCGTCCTTTATCTCCGTATGCCATCACAAAGTTTGTGAATGAGTTGTATGCTAATGTGTTTACGGATCTTTATGGTTTGGAAACTATTGGTTTAAGATATTTCAATGTTTTTGGCCGTCGCCAAGACCCGAATGGTGCTTATGCGGCAGTGATACCGTTGTGGGTGAAGGCATTGATTCATCATGAGTCGCCATATATTAATGGGGATGGCTCCTATTCTCGCGACTTCACCTATATTGATAATGTCATTCAGGCCAATGAACTGGCTGCCACAGTACCATCGGAGCAACTGAGGGAGCGAGCCAACCAGTACAACGCTACCCTTACTGAGAAAGCCCCCAAGGATTTGGTGTTCAATGTGGCATATGGCGGAAACACCACTTTGATGGATTTGTTTGCATGTCTGCGTGATAATTTGGCGAAGTATGATGTAGAAATAGCGAAGATCGACCCGATTCATCGTGATAATAGGGCCGGTGACATTCCTCATTCTCAGGCATCTATCCAAAAAGCACAATTTATTTTGGGCTACAAGCCCAAGTTTGACGCAATAAGCGGGTTTGAGCAAGCATGTGATTGGTATTGGAATAATTTGAAATAAATGAAAGTTATTTTTGTCGCCAGTGGGAACAAATCTGTAGGAACAGTTAGTTCCTTTGTTCGTTCTCAATTTGATTCACTCCAGCGTGAGGGTTTAGAGATGGAACTTTTTCCTGTAGTAGGTCACGGATGGAAAGCCTATCTTCGTGCAGCCCTGCGCTTGAGAAAAATCGTCAGAACGACTCGCCCTGATGTCGTCCATGCTCATTACTCTGTATGTGGCCTGGTCGCCGCACTTGCAACTTTCGGTCTCCGTACCAAGGTGGTGGTATCTATTTTGGGAAGTTTTCCTACAGAGAATTTCAAGTTACATTGGGTCCGATTCTTCATCAAGCATATCTGGGATGCAACACTTACAAAATCACAACGAACCGCCGATCAGCTAGGCATTAAGTTGCCGGTAGTACCAAACGGAGTGAACCTTGCTCAATTTTCGCTGATAGATCAGCAGGAGGCACGTTCATTAGTGGGTTTCTCGGAGGGGAAGCAATATGTGATTTGGTGCTCCCATCCTTCGCGCCCGGAAAAGCGTTTCCGACTGGCTGAAAAGGCTGTGCAACTGTTGAATAATGATAATGTTGAATTAGTGGCCGTGTGTGATAAGCCTCACGATGAGGTGGTTAAATATATGTGTGCTGCCGATATGTTGTTATTGACCTCTGTTAGCGAGGGTTCGCCTAATGTAATCAAGGAGGCTATGGCGTGCAATTGTCCGCTGGTGTCGACTGATGTTGGCGATGTACAATGGGTTACAGAGGGTGTGGAAGGTACTTATGTAGCAATGGCAGACGACCCACAGACCATCAGTGATTGTATTGAGCAGGCTTTGACTTTCGGAAAAAGAACTAGCGGAAGAGAACAGATTCTCACCAAAGGATTGACCACGGAATGTATTGCTTCAAAGATTATTTCGATTTATGACTCTTTATAATATTATTGATAGATATATCTTTCTCCCATTAGGAGATTTGGTTTATGGCAGTTGTGTTGCTGCCAAATTCAAGGAGATGTGCAAGACAGACTTCTTGACGGAAGAGCAAGTTGTTGAACTCCAAAATAGAAAGCTGCAGAAACTTGTCAAGCATTGCTACGACACTGTTCCTTATTATACACGTCTTTTTGATTCTCTAGGAATTGACCCGAGCCAGATTAAGACTCGTGAGGACTTGAAAGTGTTGCCGGTGCTGACCAAGCAAATTATCCGTGATAATTATGACGATCTGTTCAGCAAGGGGATGAGCTCCAGACGTTTGCGTACTGGGGCGACTGGTGGTAGTACGGGAACACCTTTGAAATTCTGTACTGATGCAGCTGAATGGAGTAGCTGGAAAGCCTCCACCCTCAGAGCTTGGAAATGGTATGGCTTGAATATTGGTGATAAAATTTTCTCATTGGGTGGCAACTCCATCAACAAGAAGAAAAATCTGTTGTCGTTCAAAGGTCTTTATGACAGAATCATCATGCGCAACTTCAAGTTCAGTAGTGCTGATGTGTCAGATGAAGGAATGCAGCGCAACTATGAAGCATACATGAAGATAAAGCCCAAGGCAATTCGCGGATATGGATCTTCATTATATGTCTTTGCGCGCTATATTGAGAAGAACAACCTTCCAGTCCTGCCTTTAAAGGTGTTGTTGACAACTGGCGAGGTGTTGATGCCTGAATATCGTCGTAAGTTAGAGGAGGTTTTCCACGCTCCATTGTATGATGCGTATGGCGCTGGAGATGGAGGAATCCTGTCTCATGAATGTAAAGAACATAATGGATTCCATATCACGGAAGAATCTTGTGTTATTGAGATTACCGACAAGAAGGGTGTCCCTCTGGAGGATGGCGAAGTGGGCTTTGTCTGCACAACTGATTTGGACAATTATGTATTCCCATTCTTGAGATATCATGTGGGTGACATGGCATATATAAAAAAAGAGCAGTGTACCTGCGGACGTAAGACACGGCTGATAGGAGAGGTGATGGGTAGGGCTGGTCGTCTGATGTACAACAAGCAGGGTGTACCTATTTCACCCACAATGCTCCCGATGATGTTCTATCCTGAATTGAACTACCACAATGTTGAATATCAAAAAGTATATAACAAGATTGATAAATTCCAAATCCGTCAGGATGCCAAAGGTGACATTTGTGTGTTACTTAAATTAAAGGATAAGAATGAAGACCGTGCCCAATTTGACTATGTGCGGACAAACTATTGCAACCATTTTGTTGGTTCAGAAGTAGTATTATCTTTTGTTGATGAGATTCCGACACTGCCTTCTGGCAAGGAGGACTATTGTGTTTCGGAGTATGAATACAAAGGGTGATGTAGGAATAAGCAATCTGTTCTTGGAAATAATAACTTACTAATATCAATAATTATGTCTCTGTATGAACATCGAACTGTAAAATCAGTTTTGAAAGGAATTTGGACACATACACTGTCCGATATCGCCATGTTTACCTTCCCTTATCAAGTCACTGTGGCCGTTCACAAACTCAGAGGCGTGAAGGTGGGAAAGAGAAGTCATATTGGCCGCAACTGCTTGCTCGACGATCATAATCCCGAAATGATTGAAATCGGCGACCGTGTAGGCATCACCTATGGGGTAAAGATTATCTGCCATAAACGAGACATGTCTAAGTACAAATACGGGATGAATCCCCAGCAGTGTCCATTCATCTATGGCAAAGTGAAGATTGAAGACGATGTACACATTGGCATAGGAAGCACGATTATGCCAGGTGTCACCATCGGCAAGGGCGCTGTTATTGGTGCCTGCTCGCTGGTAACAAAGGATGTTCCTCCCTACAGCCTTGCAGTAGGCTCACCAGCCAAAATTATTAAGACTTGGACCAAAGAAGAAGCAGAATGAGATATATCTTCGAACTTAATCACCCTAAGCATTACTATCAGTTCAAGTATGTGATGCAAATGCTTGAGCAGCATGGCCATGAGATTATGGTGCTGGCTCGCGACAAGGATGTTTTATTGGATGTCCTTCGTGAAGAAAATGTGGATTTCACTATTTTTGGAAAGCATCATAAATCAATGAGGGCCAAAGTAATGGGAACCTTTAGCCTTGTTAAGAATTACATAGCAATTGCACGAAAGTATAAGCCCGATGTCATCGTGTCAAAAGGTTCTTGGTACGGCACATTCACAGCTAAGGTGTTAGGAAAGAAGTCTGCTATCTTTCCCGATTCCGAGGTGGTGAAAGTAACAAATAACTATGTCGTTCCGATGTGCACGAAAGTTATAACTCCGCAGCCTTTCAAACTTAACTATGGTACAAAACATTTGCGTGTGGCAGGAATTTTTGAGGATTGCTACCTTGCTCCCCAAGTCTATCAACCAAAGTCCGACTTTATTGAGCAATATTCGCTGAAGAAACCTTATGCTGTTGTGCGATTTGTAGGTTGGTTTGCCAATCATGATGTTGGAAATAATGGATTCTCTTTTCAAGACAAGATTAACCTTGTGAAGACCATAGCAGAGTATATGACGGTTTACATCTCTTCTGAAGGTAGATTGCCGGAAGAACTGAAAGTATATCGCCTGCCCACACCTGCGTCAATCATCCACGATGTGTTGAGCAACGCTGATTTGTATGTTGGTGATTCTCAGACTATGGCTGCCGAAGCCGCACTTCTGGGTACTCCGGCTATCCGTTCCAACTCTTTTGTGGGTCCTAACGATATGTCAAACTTCATCATGTTACAAGATGAGTATCAGTTGCTCCACAATATTGCCAACCCTCAAGAGGCAATTGCTTTGGCTAAAAAATATTCAGAAAACAGCCAGAAACAAGTGTGGATGGAGCGTCGCAATCGTTATTATGAACGTATCGGTGATATCAATGCCGAAATAGTATCAATGTTAGAACAGTTCTAAATTTTGGTATGGACTTCACTGTAGATAAATATTGTCAACTATTGGATGCGTTGCTTCAGAGTCAGATGTCGTTTCACCTTCGTCATGATGTCGACCTGCTACCCCAGCATTCTTTAAGAACAGCTCGTCTTGAGGCTCAACGGGGCATTTCAGCCACCTATTATTTCCGTGTGGTTCCGGAAAGTTATGACGAGCAAGTGATTAAAGAAATCAAGGCACTCGGCCATGAGATAGGATATCATTATGAGTCACTTACCACGTGTAATGGCAACATTGATCAAGCTTATCTTGATTTCTGTACTAATCTAGAGAGACTCAGAACCTTAGCACCCATCCAAAGCATTTGTATGCATGGCTCCCCGCGTAGTCCATGGGACAGCAAGGATATCTGGAAAAAATATGATTATCATACTTTAGGGGTGGCTTTCGAACCTTACCTTGACACCGATTTTAGTCAGAGTGTTTATTTGACTGACACTGGCCGCCGGTGGGATGGTTATCGCGTGAGTGTGAGAGATAAAATTCCTGGATTCCAAGAAGAATGGGAATCGTTAGGACTGAAATTCCATTCGACTGATGAAATTATAGAACAATTGTTAGATTCGGATTCTCCATTGAGGAAATCTGGGAAAAAGGTATTATTGACTACCCATCCCCAACGTTGGAATCCTTTTGGCTTTGCATATGTGAAAGAATTCTCAATGCAAATGATAAAAAACGTTTATAAAAGGATGCTGGTGAAAAAGAAAATACAAGACAATAAACAATAAAATAGAAAAGCGAACGTTAAAATATTAATAAATAATAAATAAATGAAAAAGTTGTATTGGTTGATAGTGGTTGCGTTCTTGGCAACAATTACTTCTTGCATTACACCTAGTCAGGTAAACTACTTGCAAGATATGCATCATGGAAGCCAAATTGAGTTGGAGCAAGTGTTTCAGGCAAAAATTAGTCCGTACGATGAGTTAGATATTCATGTATATGCTTCATCAGAAGAGCTTGCTCGCCCCTTTAATATCGGAGGCGTTCAAAATATGGCGAATATCAGTTCCAACCACCAGGGACAATATTTGGTGGATATCTATGGCAATATTCAGTTTCCTGTATTAGGAACCATTCATGTGGCTAATATGACTCGACTCGAACTGCAAGACACCATTAAGAACAGATTAATTCAAGGTAATTTGTTGAATGATGCAGTAGTAATGGTCAGATTCGCTAATTTCAAAATATTTTTCTTAGGTGCCGAGGGTGGTAAATCAATTACTATTTCGAATGAGCGATGCACCTTTTTAGAAGCACTTGCTTTGGCGGGCGATTTGAATCTATATACCAACCGTAATAAGATAGCCGTGATGCGTGAAGTGAATGGTAAGATGGAGATGCGATTCCTGGATCCCCGTTCGTCATCCGTATTTCAGGATCCTTTCTTTATGCTTCAGCAGAACGACTTCATTATCACTCAGAAATACACAAAGGAAACACCCCGTAATGAAGCCCGCAATGTGTCTTCTTGGATATCTATCATTATGTCGTTCTTGACCTTTGGCATCACTATTTTTGGATACGTTACAAATACAAGAAACTAATATTATATGGAAAAAACTAATCCGACGAACTCAAATAATGAGAATAAAGAACAGGTTGATCTGTCTTTCTTGGAGGAATCGCAAACCATTAGTATTCATCTTCGACCTATAATTAATACTATTGTTCGCAACATCCACTGGCTGTTGCTTTGTGCCTTTGTGGGTGGATTTATATGCAATTTTATAGCTCATAAAAAGGAGAAAATGTATGAGAGTCATGCCAAGATTCTGATTCGAACGGGCAATGACTTGAGTATTAGCGATAATGATACCCGAGAGATGGCTATTAAGAATGCTATCGGTTTGAAATCGTTCTACTCGAGTTCTATCAATAATGAGATAATGATTCTTACTTCTAAATCCACCATTCAGCAGGCCGTTGAAAAATTAGGGTGGGAAGTATCGTATAGCACAAAGACCAACTTCTTTAAACGCGAGAAGGATCTTTATAAAATTTCGCCTATCACGGTATCTTTCGGTGATAATGAAATGGAACACCCAAGCCATATGGAGGTGAAAATTATTGATGATGATCATTGCGTGTTGCGTTCCCCAGGCCATAAACCTATGTGGGTGGAGTTCTCAAAAGTCGTATTTACGCCTTTTGGCCGAATGAAAATCGACAAAACATGGTCTTTTGACGAAAAAACAATTAACCGTGTTATTGATGTTGATTTTTATGATTCAAAGGTGCTGGCAGAGATTTATCGAGGAAAACTAAATGTAGCTCGCGATAGTGAGAAAAATACTATATTAAATGTATCTATTTATGATGTATCGCCCCATCGTTGTGCCGATATCATCAATACTGTAATTGCTGTTTATAATGAAGGCGCAATCAACGATAAGCGCCGTATCATTACCGAGACGTATGATTATATCAATGAGCGTATCAGTGCATTAAGCGCCGATTTAGGTGCTCAGGAGTCTGCATTGGCCTCTTTTAGAAGCAACAACGATGTAATTACTACCGCAACAATGAGTGAAAATTATGTTCAGTCAAGTTTGCATTCCTCATCCGAAGCAGTACGCCTACAGGATGAACTCGCTATGGTGAGAAATCTTCTCTCCAATATTAAAGCGAGCGATGGCTCCCAGATTGTGCCTGTCGGATCGGTTTCCAATGGTACCGTGATTTCATATTTGGCAAACTACAATAGTCATGCACAGTCTATTGCACGTTATAAAGAGATGGGCACTTTAAATAATCCGGTTGCTTCGCGCGCAATTGAAGCCCAAAACCAGCAGCGTCAAGATCTGATTAGCATGACAGAGGGCTATATTTCATCCTTGGAACAACGCATCATTAATGAACGAAATATTGCTAATAACGCATCGGCTAAAGTCCGTCAGGTTCCTGCCAAACAAATACTGCTTGAAGGATTGGAACGTAACCAGAAGATTAAAGAGTCTTTGTATGTTTCTCTTCTCTCTCGCCGCGAAGAATTGATGATTAGTCAGCCCTCGCTCGAAGGTTGTGCTAAGATAATTGACGAGGCCCAGGTAAACACGGCCCCTATCTCCCCAGATATTGAGAAAATGACCATCATGGGCATTGTTATCGGATTATTAGTTCCCGTTGTTATCTATTTATTGCGTAGGCTTTTGGATACACAAGTGAAGACGTATGAGGATGTTGCTAAAGCTACAACCATTCCGTTCTTATGTCATATTGCTTCGCGCCCCAAGAATAATACAAACAATATAATAATCAACGAAAATTCATCCGATGTTATATCGGAGTCGTTTAGAATGCTGCGTACAAAAGTTGATTTCTTGACGTCCGAGCAGGGTGTAGCCAATACACTCCTTTTTACCTCCTTGGTACCGAATTCGGGCAAGACTTTTATTACCAGCAATCTTGCTGCCGCTATGGTGTTGGCTAATAAAAAAGTGTTGCTCATCGACCTCGATCTGCGAAAAGGCTCACTTTCTAAGTTGTTTAAAAACGAGAAGGCTACTCATAAAGAATACGGCATTTCCGATTACTTGCTCAACAAAGAAAGTTACCCTAAAAGCATCGAAGAATATATCTATCAACGCGCAGAAGTTCCGGGTCTCGACTTTATTTTCGCAGGTTCCCTGCCCCCCAATACTACTGAGCTATTGAGCACAGAGCGTTTCAAATCTGTCATGGAGGAACTCAAAAAGCGCTATGAATACATAATTATTGATGGTGCTCCCGCTGATGTTGTTGATACCGATATCATTAAAGACTATGCCGACCATACTTGCTTTGTGATTCGTGCGCATAGCTTTGATAAGAGTTGGTTGGGCTATGTCGAGCGCATCTATCGCGAACATGTTTTCAAGAGCATGTACTATCTTGTCAATGATGTAAGAGAGTCTGATTTGGGAAATGGCTATGGCTACGGCTACGGCTATGGTTATGGCTATGGTTACGGCTATGGCTATGGGTATGGTTATGGCTACGGTCACGGTCGTTCCTCACAAGAAGACAAACCGCATAAGAAAGGTCTCAGATCCTTCTTGAAGCATCATACCAACTAGTGTAGTTAATCTTATTACATGGCACAGGAAATTACCGTCACTTCACCACTGCTTCCTGATTTAGAAGAATTTACTTCTCAATTAAAAAACATTTGGGATAGTAAGTGGATAACCAACAATGGTCAGTTTCATCAACAATTGGAAGAGGCTTTGTGTGGCTATTTCAAAATACCATATATTAGCCTTTTCACCAATGGAACCTTACCTTTATTGACTGCTCTACAAGCGCTACGTATCAGTGGTGAAGTGATAACCACTCCATATAGCTTTGTGGCCACCACGCATAGCATTTGGTGGAATGGTATCAAGCCGGTATTTGTTGATATCGATCCTTCCAATTGTGGAATCAATCCTGATTGTATTGAGGCTGCCATTACCCCGCGTACTACGGCTATTATGCCAGTGCATTGCTATGGAAAGCCTTGCGATATAGAAGGTATTCAAGAGGTTGCTGATAAGTATGGATTGAAAGTTATTTATGATGCAGCTCATGCTTTTGGAGTAGAGGTTAATGGCAGGTCTATTTTAGAGTTTGGCGATTTGTCCACACTTAGTTTCCATGCCACAAAAGTGTTTAACACGATTGAAGGTGGCGCATTGGTAATGCACGATAGTTCTACCAAGCGGCGCGTAGATTATTTGAAAAATTTTGGTTTCGAAAGTGAGACTGAAGTGATTGCTCCCGGCATTAATAGTAAAATGGATGAGGTTAGAGCTGTTTATGGCCTGCTGAATCTTCGTCAGGTTGATAGTGCTATTGAGGCACGTCGTCAAGTTGCCATTAAATATAGAGAGGAGTTAGGTGATATTCCAGGTATTCGTTATTTTGAAGATATGCCCGGTGTAAAGCACAACTATAGCTATTTCCCTATTTTTGTTGATGCTGCGGTGTATGGAATGTCACGCGATGAACTATATGGCAAAATGAAAGAAAAAGGCATCCTGGGGCGAAGGTATTTCTATCCTCTGATTAGTTCTTTCAGCACCTATCGTGGCTTACCAAGCGCAAGACCAGAAAACCTTCCTCAGGCCACCAAAATTGCCAACGAAGTAATCTGCTTGCCAATGCATCACCAACTCTCAGATTCAGATGTTGCGAAGGTAATAGATGTAATTCGCAATAAAGAGTGATAACTCTAATCAATATTAGAAAAAGCCGAGTTTTGCTCGGCTTTTTTTATTTTCATGCTGTTTTGAACAGATTTTAGATTTGTGCATTCTGTGGGGCGTTTTCGGCCCTGTTTGTGAGACTTTTGGCATATGGTAGGGCATAATAATATAAATTATGTGCAAATAATGCTATAATATGATGTAGTAGAAATGAATTAATGGAAGAGCTTATTGCAAGGGCAAACAAAAAAGTCATTCCTAAAAAGGAATGACTTTTTTGTTTGTATCAGATATCGATGGTTAGTATTCCCTAACTAGGCGAACAGAGCAACCAGTAGAGTAGTTCATGGTGTTCTGCATGGTAGTTGCACCAACTTCAATATGGAAGGAATATGCGGTTGTTCCATTCACATGGCTGGAGCTCCAGTAGTTACCAATAGTGCCAACCTGAGTGGTGGTGCTGCCGGTACGGCTACCAGCAGCGGGCAGGAATACTGCGCCAGCTTCTTCCATAGCAGTCCAATCAGAAGCACTGTAAACGTTGACAGTGTAAGTGGTGTCAGTGTTTACAAAAGTGAGGTTGTCAGGGCAAGTCCAATTGTCGGGCAGGATCACATAACCAGGAGTGTTGGCAACAGTAGCCATACCTTTCAAATTGTTAGCGTTGGGACGCTGGGTAAGGAGGTAGGTCCATTCGCTATAGGTAAGGGTGCGCCACATGCCGGTCTGGTTGCCACCATTGATGATGGGATTGTAGAAACCCCAGTCACCATTAGCATAGAAGTCAGTGAGGTCGTTACCGGCAGCATCCTCGGTATATTCGGAATCGTTGGTAGAGGTCTCGTAGGGCATAAAGCGACCGGCGCCGCCATCCCAACCGCTGGTACCATAACCAAAGAGGTCAAGCCAGCTGGAGCAGTAGTTCATCATATAGATGTGAGAGTTGTCGCTGCTAGAAATATCATACTGATGAGCTGCAAAACGGAAGGTCTTGATACGGGGACGATACTGCAGGTTACCCTGGGAGAAGTTGATGCGGGTGTTGGCACCTACGCTGAAAATACCATTAAGAGCACCTTTAACGGTAGGATGTTCAAGCTCAAAGATACGGTTGTTGGCAGCATCAATCTGGTTTTGCAGGTTGTTGTTTATGTTGTTGATAAGGTTGTTGAGGTCAGCCATAGCGTCGTTCATGCTGTCGCGGTGAGCCAAGAACCAAGCATACAGGGTGTCAACACGACCAGAAAGGTTGTCGATACGATCCTGGAGCGCGTTGTCAAGGCTGTCGATACGGTCGTTCAGGTTATCCTCAACACCATCAATGCGATTGTTCACACCATTGATACCTGCAGCGAGAATAGAGTCGGCATAAGCTTTGTTAACTGCATCGAGAGGATCGGTAGGAGTAGCAAGATTCTTAATCTGACCATTAGCATTGTTGTTGATAGCAATTACGTCGGAAAGGCCCTGAGTCTCTTCGGTGATGAAACCAAGATCGTTGATGAAGTCGCTCAAACGAGTGGGGTGATTAAGAACGCTGTCCCATTCGATAGTGCCAAGGGAACTAGAGTTTCCGCCCAAATTGGGGAGAATCACATAATGGCCACCATTGTAGAAAAGGGTGTCGCCACTAACATAGAGATTAAGGTCGGCGGCAGTGAGGAAGCCAAGGTCGTTGATGAAGTCGCTCAAACGAGTGGGCTTGTTGATGAGGGCATTGTAGTCCAAACCCCAAGCATGGAAGTCGGGATCAACTTCGGCCAGAGTGAAGTTTCCGGAAATGCTGTCGGCAACTCTTGCATGTACAGCACTATCGGCAGTGAATGCATAGAGGGCGTAGGGCACAGAAAGAATTTTCTGGATGGTATTGAGCTGGTAGTTGCCAGATCTGTCAACATCTACCTCGCTGGAAATCCAGTAGGTATCGTTCGACCAGTCGATATTGCTGAATCTAGTAGAACCTTCGCCGATAGTGAGGGTGAAGAGACCATTATCATTGGTGCTGATAGAAGATTCAGTTTGGGTGTAAACGTTCTGCTCATGGTTTGCACCTTTAAGGATAGAGATACGAACGTTGATGGTTTTACCACGCCACAATTGTCCGTTGCTGTTGCGAACCACGGCCTGGTAGGTGAAGCCTTTAGGTGCTTCCTGTGCAATCACTACGGTAGCAAAGGCTATTATCGCTAATAAAGTTGCGAAAAATTTCTTCATGACTATTTTGCTTTAATAATTTTGTATATGTTCTTCTTTGTATTGTCGGAATTAATAACCTGGAGCATGTAGTTGCCGGCAGGGTATTCTTCCAAATTGATTTTTTCTTCACCTTCGGTATATAAACCCTGTAGCAGCAGTTGTCCGGAAGTGCTAAAGAGTTTGTAGGTGAGGGGCTCTGTGGTTTGGTTGCTGGAAATCACCACATGATTTGTTGTGGGATTGGGGTAAACAGCCATATTCACATTCAGGGGGTCGATACCCTCGCGAGGGTCATCGGAGCGCTCCACGTCGCGGTGGGTGAAAGGTTGCTGAACACCTTCGGAAAACGAGTAGGTGACATTTACGACAGTGATAGCAGGTGCAACCGAAGTACGCACTGCGATCTGACCGCCGCTGATGCTCAAACTGCCGTTCCCGTTGGCCACATCGCCACCAAAACTGACGATTGCTGCGGGCTCATAGTTGACGCGGTTTTGGGCCATAATGTTGCCCATCAAACCCATCAGAGCCGTCAGAATCAGCAAAGTTGCTTTTTTCATTGTTCGATTATTCATTTTTAGTTGTTCTTTGTTTCTCTAAAAATCAAGCCTTTGGCTTCGGTATTCTGTTTGGAGGACTGCTGTTTTTTTGCAGGTTCCGAAGTGTCGGTCTTGTCATTGGTGAGGTTGATTCCAAGATTGCGGATTTCAATCTCCACACGACGGTTCTGTGCTCTTCCTTCGTCTGTGCCGTTGTCCTCGATAGGATAATTCTCACCAAAACCTTTAGGCTCCATTCGGCTGTTCTTCACACCACGAGAGTTGAGGTAGCGCATAACAGTTTTTGCGCGGTTCAGCGAAAGTTCATCGTTGTAAGCTTCAGTACCGCAGCTGTCGGTGTGACCATAAATCAGAATCTCCAATTCGGGGAGTTCTTTCATCATTTGGGCAACTTCGTTCAGCGGAGCTCTGGACTCAGGACGTAGGTCTGCTTTGTCGAAATCAAATTTTACATTGAACAGGCATGCACGTTTGTCGCTGATATCCATACCCAACGTAATGAAAGCTTTCATTTCTTTGATAGAATAGCAGTCTTTTCTAATGTAGCCATCAACCGTGTCGATCTGATACTTAGTAATAGTATTAGTGATAATACGGTTATTGTTGGTGTCGGGAATGTAACGATCGACAGTATCAGTAACCATAATTTTGACCGTGTCAGAGACATTGTTGGTTATATAGATAGTGTCGTGTACATATTCAATCAAATCTCTATTCTTCCAGCTTTTTCCAATAGGAAGGGCCACGCGAAGGGCAATTTCTATGCCGCGGTTGTAGCGAGATCCGTCCCAAAGGTCTTTGCTGACGAGGGAGTTGTGGATGCTGGAATAATCACCACTCATCACACCAGGGTTATTCTGGATTTCCTTTTTAGCAAAAGTGTTGTGCATGCCCATATTGTAACCGCCTTCCAGCGATACGAGAATGGGTAGTTTGCCGGTTTCAATCAGATAATCGAAACCAATTCCGAACATCACTGCGCCGTCAAACTGGTTGATGTTACCTTTGGTGATGTCAACCTTGTCGCCGTAGGGATAGTCCCAGTCATCGCGATAGCTGATAGTGCCACCAAATGCCATGTTGTATTGAGGAACAACCATGAGATAGGGCGAGAAGTGGCTATGTCCGAAAACAAAATTATAAGTGATTGGTAAACGGAAATCAATATATTGTGATTTCATCTTATATTCAACATCCAACCAATTCAAAGAATCGCCTCTTTCAATATAAGTAATTTCAGGACGGATGGCGAGATGACTTTTCCCGAAACGGAAATGGCCAAATATACCTGCCTGATAACGAGGCTGAAGGAAATGGTTATAGATATTGTATTGACTTGCCGAATAAGTCATGTCGGCTAGATTCAAGCCACCACGTACACCTAAATAGGAATGAGGAAAAATGTCAGGCCTTTGTTTGCGAGCTTTTTTGCCGTTTGCTCCAGAAGCAGAAACTAATTGTCCATTTTTTGCTGTCCGATTTGTCAAATCGCTAGTGCTCACAAGATTTTGGTTGGACTGCTGGTCTGAATTGCTCTTTGTATCGTTGCTCTGAGCCATGGTCATTGACATCCCCAAGCCGAGCATTATAATAAATAGTACTTTCTTTTTCATTTCGCTTTATTCTTGGCTGATAGAGAAGAAGTTTTTACCGCAAAACCATCACCATCCTGCCACATACGGTAGGTTCCCTTTTCGGGCAGACGGTTGTCGATTTCTTCGGAAGAAGCGTATTTGTCGTTCAATACGTAGGCATATTGGCAGTCAACAATGCCAGAATCACAGATTTTGCCAGAAATAATCGTGGCGGTATTGCACCAATAAAGAGTGTCGTTGTGAGGGCCAGTTGTATTGACAATGGTTTGTACGCAATATACTGTAAATAAGCTGTCGTGTCCAATTACTGAGGCGTTTCTAGCCGTACCAAAAGCTTCATTGTTTTGTTTTTCATTATACATTAGTCGGCCTCTTGGATGTTGACCTGCAAATTGGAATGCCAAATCATAAAAAGCATTTTGATAATTGTCGGAAGCATACTTGATTATCATTGGAGATATTAGGTATGATCCATTAATCATTGGGGGATTGATGCCTTCGTTAATGATAAAATCATGGGCTAATAGTGAATCTTGAATCTCTTCGGCCACCACATCGTATGGGATTTTCCCATAAGGTATCGGGAGCACAATTGTGCTGTCGCCAGAGTTTAGAAGGATTGGATTTTCCTCCTTTAGGCATGCCGAAAAGACAAAAATGGAGCAGAATAGTAAGCCCCATAATGGCTTTAAGTGTCTGAGTTTTCTTTTCATATGTAGTTTTTAATAATCCGCAGCGGGAATGCAAATGTACGAATAATATTTTGAAACTATGTTAAAGAATGGTTAATGTGTGTTAAAATCGCAAATTCCGTGTGTGAATATGGCTATTGAAATATGTTAAAACACGCTTTTTTTCTTTTCTACGACTTTTGCTGCTTTCCAATTTAATGTAACTTCTAATATAACATCGCACCACCTCCACTGATTCTACGGTCATCCTACGGTTATCCTACGCCCATTCCCCATAAGCAGAACCGTAGGATAACCGTAGAATCTACGCAGCATATCCGTTGGTTCAGTGGTGGTTGGCATACCTTGTTCTTGTTTTTTATTTTTTATATTCCGGGTGAGGGTTGGCCGAAGGCGAAGCTAGATTGAGGTGCGCATTACATCATAAACGGGGCATTCTAGCGCTTCGGAAAGTTGGCGGCAGGCCTCGTCGGAGTTGAGCGTGTAACCGTGTGGTGAGGTCGGGTTGAGGCATACGGCCACCAGATTGGATTTTTGCAGCACTGCGATTTTTCCGCCTCGTCGCACATAGTCGGCATAAACATCTTGCGCCACAAAGAATTTTGTGAAATCTCGCACAATGAGTTCTATCTCTTTAATATTGGGCTGAACGGCCAGGTATTTCAACAGTTTGTCGCTCACCGCACCAGCCACAAAAAGGGTGTTGCCGTATTTGAACAGATTGTCGTCGCCGCGTCCCAGCAGAAACACCGATTTGATACCCAGGTCGTGGGCTTCACCGTCGGAGTCAACGCCCCAGATTCCATTCTCAATCGAGTTGAGCTCTTGCCGTAGGGTAGGGGATGTTTCGGGCAAATTAATCAGGCGATAAACAAAGCGAGTCTTATTTATCAGTTGCTGAATGTTGGGCGATACGGCTGCGCCTGTGGCCAGAATCATGGCTTCGGTTACGGTGGGCGAGGCCAGGCTCAATCTCGACAACGCGCCATCCACTATGGTCAGCTCCATCCCATTTTTTACAAAATGGTCAATCTGTTGTTTCAGTATGCCCGTGGTGGCAGCACCCGACAGTAGCACCTTGCCGGCGCATATCACTTCGGCCGTCAGCAATTGACCCAGCGCGGTACGTCTTTCGTCAACCGACACAATCTTCGACACCAGCCGGCGTTGGTAATAATGTTTCTGCGAGGTGATGAACTGCATCCCGTCGTACAGCGTTATTTCGGGTTTTGCGGTGGCAAATACAGAATCAACCTGCTCGCCATCCACACCTATCGAAGTTACGGCGGTTCGCACGCCCAAATCTCTCAATCTGCGCAAAAGATAGTTCAAACACACGGTTTTTCCGGTGTTTTTATCAAGACCTACAATTGAGAGACTCCGATAGTTACGTATGTTTTCTACAAACGGCATTTCGGATGCAAAGTTACGAAAATATCTTGTATATGACATTTTTTTTGTAATTTTGCATAAGCAGAAAATATATTAATAATACATAATTAATTTAAATCAAGATGATTACAAAATTAGACGATCTCCTGGAACTCGTAAAGACCAAGGGTAAGAAAAGACTTGTAGCCGCATACGCCAACGATTCTCATACTATCGGCGCCGTTAGCATGGCCATCGATAATGGCATCATCGAGGGTACCCTCGTGGGCGACATTGAGACCATCAAGAAGGTTTGTGCTGAGGAAGGCATTGATGTGAACAAGTTTGAGCTCGTGCAGGAAGCCGACGAGACCAAGGCCGGTGTTAAGGCTGTTGAGCTGATCAACGAAGGCAAGGGCGATTTCCTCATGAAGGGTTTGCTCTCCACTGATAAGTACATGCGTGCCATCCTCAACAAGGAAAAAGGTCTCATGCCTGGCAAGAAGACCGACATGCTCACCCACATGGCTGTCTTTGAGGTCCCCGCATATCACAAGCTGCTTGTCTGCTCCGACGTGGCTATCATCCCTGCTCCTGATATGAAGCAGAAACAGGCCATCCTCGGCCACCTGATCAGCACCGCCAAGAGCATGCAGATTGAGAAACCCAAGGTGGCCCTCCTGGCTGCTACCGAGCAGGTTTCCGTTGGTATGCCCGCTTGTGTTGAGGCTGCTATCATCAGCAAAATGGGCGACCGTGGCATGATCAAGGGCGCCATCATCGACGGCCCTCTTGCACTCGACGTGGCTATCGACGCTGAGAGCGCTAAGACTAAGAAGGTGGCTGGCGAGGTGGCTGGCGATGCCGACTGTATCCTCTTCCCCAACATCGAGTCTGGTAACGTTTTCTACAAGGCTTGCACCAAGTTTGGTGGCGCTGAGTTGGCTTGCATGGTTGTGGGTGCCAAGGTTCCTTGCGTTCTCACTAGCCGTGGCGACAGTGTTAAGACCAAACTCTACAGCATTGCTCTCGCTGCGCTGAACACAAAATAGTTCGCACATCATATCGGGCTACAGGCAACCGCTCTACGGAGGGTTGTCTGTAGTCTATTATATACACGGCTCCATAATAAATATGAAACAATTAAATATATAATTACATTAAACAACTATTGAAAATGGATAAATTTTTTGAAGGCCTCAAAGGTGTGGCCATCACTATTTGCGATAAGGAAGGCAACATCCTTGATATGAATCAACGTTCGGCCGATGTGAACAGCCACGGCCAGAAGATTATTGGCAACAACCTCTTCAATTGTCATCCTCCCCGTGCTGCCGCAATCTTGAAGGATTTGCTCGACAACGAGAAGATGAATGCCTATACCATCGAGAAAGGCGATGTGAAAAAACTCATCTATCAGGTGCCCTGGTATGATGGCGAGGAGTTTGGCGGCTTGATTGAGATTTCGCTCCCCATTCCTTTCGATATGCCGCATTATGTGCGCACACCCAAAGCAGAATAATCTTATTTACGTTTCACAATCATGCGATTTAAGTTTCCCGTAATACTATTCGTCCTTCTCTCTCTTTCGCTGCAGGTGTTGGCGCAAGGCAAAATCACAGGTCGTGTATTCGACGGCAAGTCGGGTGCGCCTATCGAGTATGCCACTGTGGCCATCCTCAAAGTAGGCGACTCCAGTCTTGTCACAGGCTCTGTTACCGAGGCCAATGGCTCTTTCGCCGTTAAGGTGGCTTATGGCAAATACCTTGTGCGTGTGTCTTTCATGGGCTATACTACTTATTTTTATGCAGCTCCGGTTCAGTTGTCCGAAAAACATCCGGCTGTGGCTCTCGGCAAGATTCAAATCTCGCCTTCGGCCAAAATGATGGACGAGGTAACCGTCAAGGCCGAGCGCACCATGGTTGAGTATCAGCTCGACAAACGTGTTGTCAATGTGGATAAAAATCTGGTCTCGAGTGGCGGTACCGCTACCGATGTACTCGAACAGGTGCCCAGTGTGTCGGTGGACAACGATGGCAATGTCTCGCTCCGAGGCTCTTCCAATGTGAAGGTGCTAATTAATGGTCGGCCCTACGAGCTTATGGGCAACGACCTTTCAACCCTTTTGGAGCAGATACCGGCTTCCACTGTTGAAAGTGTAGAGGTCATCACCAATCCGTCGGCCAAATATGATCCCGAAGGCATGTCGGGCATCATCAATGTCAAACTCAAAGACAAAACTACCGGGGCTCTTGGCCTTAATGGTGTGGTCAATCTCAACATCGGCAGCCCGTTGCCTTTTGTCATTCCCCAGCAGCTACCCTCCTTTATTCCCACAGGTCAAGGCAGCCTCAGCCTCAACTACACCACCGAGAAGTATAACCTCTTTTTCACTCTTGATGGAGGTATGCGTCAACGTGGTGCGCATAGCCTGTCCACAATCACCCGCAAACGCAACGATGTGCCTTGGAGCAGCGATTCCAGCGATACCTACAGCATTCGTGGCGGCCGCAATGCAAGCATGAAAGTGGGAGCCGAATATTTCATCAATCCCAAGAGTAGCATCCTGTTTTCGTACCAATTGCGTGGAGGTATGCGTGGCCGTCAAAGCCAGATGTTCTCCAACGATCTGCTCACCGATGGTTTTCTTGATTACATGCAAACCGACACCAATGCCAATCGTAACACCAACCATGCTTTCAATCTTAGCTATGTGAAACGTTTTGAGGAGAAAGATCGCGAATTCACCGCCGATGCCACTTTCAGCATGCGTCAGGTGCATGGTCAGGGCTGGCAGGAACAGGTTTATACCAATCCCTTAGCCAATTTTGGCCACTACTATTTGCGCGAATCCACCACCGAGAATCATCATCAGGCCTTGAATCTTAAGGCCAATTATGTGCACCCCTTTGCCGAAGTATGGAAATTGGAAACTGGTTATGAAGGCCGTCTTGACTGGCCCAACCAGAATGCCATCTATTACCGTACCGAGTTTGATTCGCTCAGCAATCTCTTCAAGTATCACGATAGCATCTCCTCCACCCATTTCGACTACAATCAGCAGGTGCATGCGGCCTATGCTACCGTGGGCGGAAAGATCAACGACAAGCTCTCTGCCCAGGCCGGTCTTAGGGTCGAATATTCCTACCTCTTGGGCTACGATGTCAACCATCCCAACACCGATTCGGTCCACAAAAGTTATTGGCAGCCATATCCTACGGTGCATCTGTCGTATGAAATAAACAAAAACAACAGTATGCAGCTCTCCTATAGCCGCCGTGTGCGCCGTCCCCACATGTGGGACCTCAATCCCTATCTCGAAGTGCGTGAGGGACAGGAGCTCGGTTTTGGTAATCCCAATCTCGACCCGGAGTTTACCAATGCTTTTGAACTTTCTTACAACCTCAGTTTGGACAAGTGGAACATCTACACCTGCGCCTATTACCGCCAAACCAACAACATGATGACACGCTATGGCTATGTTTGGGATTCCCTTTCGCAGCAGCGCTATTCCTGGTGGATGCCCTACAATTCGCAATACGACGGCTACTGGGCCAGCACCTGGCAGAATCTTGACCAAGGCTACAATTATGGTCTTGAGTTCATTGTTGATTGGCAGGTGTTTAAGTGGTGGAAGCTCAATGCGAGCATCAATCTCTATCGCAGCACCATCGAAGGCACGTCGCTACTCGACAATATTGCCGTTTCAGCTTTCCAGGTCAGTGGCAAATTCACTTCTTATATGAATCTGCCTAAGGATTGGACCATCCAGTTCTCCGGTCAGTATTTTGCTCCCTGGCTCGATTTGCAGACCACTATGTTCGCTTCCTATTGGTTCGACCTCGCCGTTAAGAAAGATGTGCTGCAGAAACGTGGCACCATTAATCTCCGTATCGGCGATGTGTTCGCCACAGGCGGCTGGGGTCACGAAACCCATACTTCTCAGCTCGACCGTTTAGTTTTTGGTCGTCGCATCTCACCTACTGTCACCATTGGATTCTCGTATAAGATCAACAATGGTCTTAAGCAAAAGCCTCGTTCTGCCGATGAAGACTATTCCTCCGACAGCAGCGAATATTAATATCCGTCAAGTGGATGGCCGCAGAGAGGTGTTCGATATAGTTCGGCACCGCTTTGTGGCCCTCACACCTGAGGAGTGGGTGCGTCAGCACACGCTTCATTACCTCCATTACCAGCTGGGCTATCCGCTCGAGCTGATTCAGGTGGAGGGCGCCATAACCCTCAACGGCCTAACCCGTCGTTGCGACATCGTGGTTTACGATTCCCAGGTTCGTCCTCTGATCATTGTCGAATGCAAAAAGGAGTCGGTGGCCCTTACCCAGCGTGTTATCGACCAGGCCAGCCGGTACAACTTGGTTCTTCAGGTGCCATATTTGTGTTTGACCAATGGTCCGCAGCGAATCTGTTGCCGGGTCGATTTCTCTCAGCAGCGACTCTTGCCCATCCCCGAATTGCCCATCTTTAACCGATAAATATAGTTAAAAATCGTAAAAAGAAGTTAAATGTTGTTAAAAATCAAGGGAAGGGGGTGACCAAAACGGCATTTTTGAGTCTTATATAGCGAAACACTAAAAAATGAGTCATTATGCGCGATGAGGACAAGCAAATGTTAGCCGATCACTATCTGGATTTTTACCGGATGGCTTTTGCTGTTCTGCGCAACGAGAGCGATGTGGAAGATGCCGTTCAGGAGGCTTTGGCCCGCACCATGTCACGTCCTTTTGTGAGCAACCCTTATCAGTATTGTGTACAGTCGCTATTTAACTGTTGTTCGGCAATTAGGCGCAAAAAGAAGTATCTATCTTTCGACCAGTTGGCCGAAACTTATTCCGAACAGGAGTCTGCACCCGATTATCGCTTGGCCGTGCTCCAGGATCTACAAAATCAGCTGTCGCCTCGCATTGCTCATGTATTTCAGCTGCACTATAACCAAGGTCTCACCGTAGTTCAGATTGCCGAAAAGCTGAATGTGTCGCCATCAATGATTAAAAAACTGATGCAAAAAGGTCACAATCAACTTCGAAAGGAGTTGTCAGAAATAGAAAAAAAAGAAATATTCAACATACAATAGAAACTCAACTGCTATGACTAATATAGAAACTCTTCTCCGCCGTTATGCCGAAGGGACGCTCACTCCGGAACAGCAAGCCGAACTCGATGTCCTCACTCATCGCCAACAGGTGTGGCAGGCTGCCAACCAACAGGCTACCGACATCCGTCGTCGTCGCCGTGGTTCTATTGCTGCGGTAGTGTCGTTGTGTGTGGTCTCGGCTGTTTTTGTGCTGCTTCGCCCCGCCAGTCAGGGCGTTAGTGATGCCAAGCCCGTAGTGGCTCAGGTGCAGCCCCAGTCGGTAGCGCCTACCGATGCTCCGATGGCTATCAACGTTGCAATGCAGGATAGTCCGGACCAGGAAATGCTGCATGTTGAGTCCGTTGTGGAGCATACCGTTGCCGAAACTGTTCATTCCTCGCGCCAGGTGGCCTCGCGTCCCGCCGATGTTATGCCGGTTGCCAACCCTGTTGAGCCTGCCGACCAGACTATTGTGGCTTGCAACACCCAATGCTCGCCCGATTCTGTCATCAACGATATTTGGAACTTCCTCCGCGCCTAAGGAGGCGTAATTAAATAGTGATTATGCATCGTATTGTTGTCTTTGTGCTCTTCCTGTCAGCCATGTTCTCAACTATGGCGCAGACCGATTTGTATAAACGTTACGCCGACCGCACCGATATCCGTGTGGCCAGTGTTTCTAACTTTGCGTTGGATAGCGGAATTACTGCCGATGTTACACTCCTCGAAGCCATTGACGACGAGGGGTGGCAGTGGCTTTGTCGCGAATTCTCGCTTGTCGAACTCAGCAGTCAGCAAATGGAGCAGATTCGCCAGGGGTGGGATGTCACCATGTTTGCCCACAGGTCTCCTGCCGATCCCACAAAACCTGCCGACAATACCCAAGATTCCGATCAGCAGGGCACCTGTTATCTTGGCGTTTCCTACCTTTCTCGCACAATCTACTTCTTCTGTTGTACTACCGACAAGCAGTCCGATGTTGTGGTCAAATATTTGATTGAGAAAATGCACCATTCCAAGCGATAAGTCGCCAGTGCGATTTTTCTCATAAATTGTATCTCTGTTGTATATCGAGATAGAGGTTAGCTAATGCCAGTTCCTTCGGTGATCTCTCGGTGAAACAAAAACAAAAAAATAGAAAAACTATACCATCATGAAACAAATCTTATCAATATTGCTACTACTGGCAGCCTCCATGTTCACCACCGCCCTCTACGCCCAAGGTCATTTCGACTGGGTGAAGAACTATAATGGTGTGCCGGATCATAATCATCGCACTGACATAAACACCATTGTAGGC
>JAKSMO010000018.1 GCA_024400545.1 Bacteroidales bacterium
TGTCGTAGATGAGAAACGACTGGAAGTTGCACACCACCACCCATCGGGGATGCTTTGACACAGGCAGTTCGGATGCATAGCGTTTGGCCTGCTGGAAAGGGGTGAGCATAGTGCCGTCGCTCTGCCGGATGGAGGCTCGCAAGTCCTTGTCTATCGACTTCTGCTCTATCAGCACCTTGGTAGAGGGAATGTAGGCATCGATAAACGAGGTATGCGACAGCATCACCTGGCTTTCAAAGGAGATAAACTCCGTAGGGCGTTCGACACCCAGCACATCGTGCAGCAGCTCAATCCAGAAAGTCTGGCTCTCACCTTTCTCGTAGCCTTTGCCTTTCCAGCGCGTTACAAACTGGCTGATGAGCTGTTTTCGTTGACTGTTTTCCCCTTTGGTAGCCATAAGAATATGTTTTTCTGCTATAATCTCTACTATGAAATATGCGCTAATACGCTAACATCAAATCTAAAATAATATGTAAATGCTTACATATAGCAAATGCAAATTTACACATTTTTTTCGAATTAACAGATTTAAAGGCGAGCACTTTGCAAAACCGAGCCGACAACTAAAAAAGAAAGCAACTTTTTCTTCCAACCTGAGCTAGAATAGTTCCTCGATTCTTCAATGTAAGTTAATATGCACAATACTGGCTAACTGCCAGAATCTTTGGCACAAAGCTTTCAGTGGGGGGACTGGTGCGTTTGAACATATTGAGACAGATGCTTAAGCAACTTATTGCGCACTATTTGATCTGACATTGTTGGTCAGCATTTCACTATCAGCAAAGAAAAAAATGCGCATTCAAAAAAAAATGCGTATCTTTGTGGTTTGATTTTTGTAACGAACAATAATATTAATATAAATAAATCATTGTAAATTATGGCAAAAGAGATGAATGACGCCGAAGCTCAGAGACTCGAAAAGCTGAAGATTCTGCAGAGCACGCTGGACAAGATTGAGAAAAACTATGGTAAAGGAGCCGTTATGAAGCTGGGCGACAGGCAAGGAATTGCCGTTGAAGTGGTGCCGACAGGAAGCATTAACCTGGACGTTGCTTTGGGTGTGGGCGGTTTTCCCAAAGGCCGCATCATTGAAATCTTCGGCCCCGAATCGTCGGGTAAGACCACGCTGGCCATTCATGCCATTGCCGAATGCCAGAAGGCTGGTGGTATTGCCGCCTTTATTGATGCCGAGCATGCTTTTGACAGCTTTTATGCCAAGAAGCTGGGTGTGGATATCGACAACCTGCTTGTTTCGCAGCCCGACAATGGCGAGCAGGCCCTTGAAATTGCCGACAACCTGATCTGCTCTGGCGCTATCGACATTATCGTTATCGACTCGGTGGCAGCACTGACTCCGAAGAGCGAGATTGACGGCGATATGGGCGACTCAAAGGTGGGCCTGCAGGCACGACTGATGAGCCAGGCCATGCGCAAGATGACTTCCACCATCAGCAAAACAAACTGCTGCTGCATATTTATCAACCAATTGCGCGAGAAGATTGGCGTGATGTTTGGCAACCCCGAGACCACCACTGGCGGTAACGCACTGAAGTTCTACTCCTCGGTACGTATCGACATACGCCGCATCCAAGCCATCAAGGATGGCGACCAGCCCGTGGGTAACCGCGTGAAGGTGAAGGTGGTGAAGAATAAAGTGGCTCCTCCTTTCCGCACCTGTGAGTTTGACCTGATGTTTGGCGAGGGTATCTCACGCCTGGGCGAGATTATCGACCTTGGTGTGGAATATGAGATTGTGAAGAAGAGCGGCTCGTGGTTCAGCTATGGCGACACCAAACTGGCCCAGGGACGCGAAGCATTGAAACAAACATTGCGCGACAATCCTGAGCTGTGCGATGAGCTGGAGGCTAAGATTCGCGCTGCTATTAAAGAAAAAAACAGTCAAGAATGAGAAAAGGATTAATAATCATACTGATGGCCTTAGTGCCCATGGCACTGTGGGCGCAGAGTGACAGCACGGGGATGGGCAATGGATTGACCCCCACCGTGGATACTATAACCACAACAGCCGACACGCTGGCAATGAAGGCTATGCCTGGCACCGCTGGTGCGGACGAATATATGGAGCCTGTGGCCTACAGGGCTCCCAATAAGAATCCGATTTACTATTTTGGCAGCCCCTTTGCCTCTCATTTTTTTGAAACTCCTATTATGATTGGCGGCTACCATCACGACTTAGACATTGGTATTGGCCTTAACTACACTTACCTGCCCGAAGTATGGGGTTGGAATATTGCCACTTACGCCAGCATCAATGCCGGTTGGTATATGGCTGGAGCCGACTACCGATTGTCGAAACCTTGGAACGCTACCGACTGGCAGCTGTATGGCGATATAGGTGTGCGCCACTTTCATTTCCCCTACGACCGTGAATACGCACCCGTCTTAGCGGCCGGTATTCGTATGAGCGATATTAGTAGATTCAAATTCGGCCTTTCGAGTGCAACGATGGGCATTATGACCGACTTCCACTATACTTATTTCACTTTTGGTATCAGCCTGACGATGCTGTTTCTTTCCCCGATACTTGTTGTGTTGTAATTTTTAACTGACGGTGCGCCATGTATGTAATCGACGAAAAACAAGAAGCAATTGATATACAAGCCAAATATGATGCCTTGCTGGCCTCATGCAAGGCAATGTTCAATCTGACCGAAGAGCAAGAGAAGGACATATACAGGGCTTTTGTATTGGCACAAAAGGCGCATGCCGGCACCCGACGCAAATCAGGAGAGCCCTATATCTTCCACCCCTTGGCCGTGGCCCAAATAGCTGTGAGCGAGGTGGGACTAGGCCCCATAGCAGTGATTTGCGCATTGCTGCATGATGTGGTGGAGGACACCGACATCTCGCTTGACGAATTGCGCACTATTTTTGGCGATAGGGTGGCCGTGATTGTGGATGGCGTGACCAAGATAGATGACGCCATATTGCTACAGCAAACGGACTCGAAACAGGCAGAGAACTACCGCAAGATATTGCTTTCGATGTGCGACGACGCATACGTGATCTTCTTGAAGTTGTGCGACCGGCTGCATAATATGCGCACATTAGGGTCGATGAAGGACACGAAGAAGCTGGCCATCTCGTCGGAGACACAATACCTGTATATCCCCCTGGCGCACCGACTTGGCCTATATTCCATCAAGACCGAACTGGAGGAACTGGTGATGCGATACACCAACCCGGAGAAGTATAACGAGATAGCAGCCCTTATCAATGCATCGTCGGGGATTAAGGAGAAGTTGGACGACTGCATTTACCGCCCGATAGAAAAGATGCTGATTGCCAATGGCTATAATTATTCCCTTAAAACAAGAGTGAAATCGGTTTATAGCTGCTGGAAAAAAATGGAGCGCAAAGGTGTGAAATTTGAAGAGATATATGACCTTTACGCCATGCGCATTATCCTGGATGTGCCTCCTGCAGCAGAAAAGTCGGAATGCTTTAAGGTCTATTCGCTCATTACATCGGTATTCCCGCCCGACCCCACTCGTTTTCGCGACTGGATTACAACGCCCAAGACCAATGGTTACGAATCGCTTCAAACCACGGTGATGACCCCTCTCGGACAATGGGTTGAAATTCAGATTCGCACTCGACGAATGGACCTGATTGCCGAAAAGGGTATGGCAGCACATTTCCTCTACAAAGAAGCTCACCCCGAAGAGCATCTGGAATCGAGCCCGGTGGAGATATGGTTGCAGCAGATCCGCTCGACACTAGAAAACACCGAGAAGAGCGCGCTTGACTTGGTGGAAGAATTTAAGGAGACTCTATATACCAAAGAGATATACCTTTTCACCCCAAAGGGGGAGATGAAGAAATTGCCAGCACACTCAACAGTGCTCGACTTTGCCTTTGCCATCCACTCCAAACTGGGCCTGCACTGCATTGGCGCCAAAGTGAACGGCAAGGTGCAACCCATAAACTACACGCTGAGGGCAGGCGAACAGGTGCAGGTGCTTACCAGCCCCAAAATTCGCCCCACCGAAGAATGGCTGACGCAAGCCAGAACAACCCGCGCCAAAGAGTCAATAAAAGATTATTTGCGCAGCGAACGAAAGGGTTACCGCGAAGAAGGCCAGCAACGTTTGGAATCATTTATGAATCAGTTGCACCTCGACTGCAATGCGACTACTATCGGCCAAATTAAACGTTTCTTCGGCATCCCGAGCGAGACCGACCTGTACTTCCAATTAGCTATGGGCACTATTGGATTGCACGATATTGAGCATTGTTTTGGACGAGGGAACGACGACGGACACAATGTTTATTTCATGGGCGATTTCAACTCATTGTTTGTGAAAAACAGCACGTCCATACGCCACAAAAACCTGCAACAACAGGCCACCCAACATTCGTTTTTGCTGGATGAAGAATATGAGAAATACGCAACCCAGCCCGCCCCTTGCTGCAACCCGGTGCCGGGAGATCATGTGGTGGGAATAGTTGACGATGGCAAGATTATGGTGCACCGCACCAACTGCCGTGTGGCGATGAACGAGATGGCAAACCACGAAAATCACATTGTGAGAGCCCGATGGAGAACGGGAGAAAGAGTGTCGCTGATGTCGGGCATTGCATTTACCGCCATTGACCGCCAAGGCCTCCTTACCGACCTTACCCGCATCATTACCGATCAAATGAACCTGAATATGCGAGCTATCACGCTGGAAGCTGTAGAAGGAATTGTGAGGGGTATTGTGATGCTGTATGTGCTGGACCTCGACAATCTGAACAATTTGATCAAGAATCTCGAAGCCATTGACGGCATTCAAGAAATACGTCGCTTATGAACCAAAATATAATTGACGCTTTTTGTCGTTTGAATGAATTGCTAGACACTGTACGCAAAGAATGTCCGTGGGACAAAGTGCAGACAATGAATAGCCTGCGGTATCTTACCATAGAAGAGACTTACGAACTGAGCGAAGCTATACTGGATTTGAGTCAGAACGACTGCGAGAAGGCCAACAACGAGCTAAAGAAAGAGCTTGGCGATATATTTATGCATTTGCTGTTCTACGCCAAAATAGCCGAAGAAGAAGGGCGTTTTGGTACTGCTGACGTGCTGAATGCTATCAGCAACAAATTGGTAGATCGGCACCCATTTATCTTCCGCAAAGAAGACTATCACGGTGAGAGTTGGGAACAACTGAAAATGCATGAAGGCCGAAAATCGGTGCTGGACGGTGTGCCAGCCTCCCTCCCACCCTTAGTGAAAAGTATCCGACTGCAAGAAAAAGCTGCCGGCATTGGCTATCACAACTTTGCCAGTCCCGCCGCATTGAGTGAGGAAATGACAGAAGAGCAATTTGGCAATATGCTTTTTGACCTTGTGCACTGGGCTCACGACCACGGAATAAATGCTGACGATGCGCTGAGCAAAGCCAATCTACGATTCCAACAACAGGTTAGGGAATTTGAGGAAACAAAATAAGACTTCTCATTTTTCTCATTATACCGCCAAACTCTATTTCTCTTCTTCGCTCGGAGGCACCGCTTCTTCCGCAGGGGGGGCATCCTGGGATACGGGAGATTGGGAACGCGTAGGTATTTTCAACCACTTTTTCCAAGTGGCCAGGTCGAAGAACGAGGAATCGGTGGTGGCCTGCCAAGTGAGCAAAGCCCCAATGGGAATAAAGACAAATGTTGATATCCACATACCTATCGGCCCTGTGGCACTTTCGCGCACCGATTTCTCACTAATCATTCCTATCACATAATACATTACAAAGAACACCACTGAAGCCACCAAGGGCATTCCTAACCCGCCTTTGCGAACTATGGAACCAAATGGTGCACCTATCAGGAACAGTAACAAACATGCCACGGATAATGTGAACTTTCGCATTAACTCAATATAATGGCGGTTGATAAACTCCTTCTCGGAACTAATTTCACTGATACAGATGTCCACATCAGACTGTAGATTGTAAGTGAATTGACGAGCCTGATCGATAACTTGCTGGCGCGTGAAATCGGTATTATTCTCTAGCCATGCCTTCACATCAACAAACGACGTGCTATCACCAACATGAGAATTAGCGACTTCGTATGCTTTCATCCTGCTTCTCATCAGCGCTTCGAGATCACTATAGCGGCCATTCAGTTGGGCCTCCAACTCACCGACCCTTGTGCGTAACTGCGAAACATTGAGCACTTGATAGTGACCCGTGAAAAAATCATCGTTGGACTTAGAGAAGCCAAAAGATGAGATATCAAAGGTCATTTGTTGCTCATCAAAACCAATACTTGTCAAGGGGCGGCTTTCATAATACTCGCCATCGGCCAACTCGCTATAAGTATAACCATTGAACAGCGTAAAGATGAGATATTGGTCGTCGGGGGTTGACTGCATATAACCATGGTCGGCCACAATAATGTTGGTGCGGTTGATGCCCTGCGTATGGTCATAGATGATAATATCACGCAGAGTTCGACCATCATTATCTTTGCCGTTGACACGAATCACATAACCGTCGATTTCGTTATAATACTCGCTTGGACGAATACTGACGGCCGGTTTTTTGCGCTGAATATCATATAGCGTGGTACGATACTTGAACATGGCCACCGGCAACACATTGTTGGAGAAATAGAAGGCCACACCCACAAGTAAAAAGGCCACTATGGTCATCGGGGCCATTACCCGCACCAAAGAGATACCACCTGCCTTGATAGCGATGAGCTCATATTTTTCACCAAAATTGCCCATCGTCATAATGGAGGCAAACAAGACCGCAATGGGGAGCGCCATCGGGACAAATGTGGCCGAAGCATACAGCAGCAATTGCGCTATCACACCAAACTCCAGTCCTTTGCCAACCAAATCATCAATATACTTCCATACAAACTGCATGAGCAACACAAACACCGCTATAGCGAAAGTGAGCAACAGAGGTCCGAGAAAGGACTTGAGTATCAGTTTGTCGAGTTTTTTCATGATTTGAGTCCGATATTATCTAAACCAACCTCCAAATAAGCGGATAAGGTCGTTGCCATTGGCAAGCACCATCAATGCCAAAAGGAGGAACATGCCAATGTTCTGAATGACATTCAGTACCTTCTCGTTTACGGGCTTACGTGTGATCATCTCCCAAAGAGTGATGACGATATGGCCGCCATCAAGACCAGGAATGGGGATGATATTCATGAAGGCAAGCACTACGGCAAGCAATGCAGTAAGATTCCAGAAACGAAGCCAATCCCAAGTATCGGGAAAGATTGAGGCCATAGTGATGAAACCACCAAGGCTCTTGGTTCCGCCTTTGGTGAATAAGATTTTGAGCGAGGAAACATAAGTGACAAGCGTTTCCCAACCATAGCTGATACCAGCAGGAATGGCTTGGAAGAACGTGTATTCGATATGCTTGACATCGAATATTTTTGCCATATTATCCTCGGCAAAGATGCCCAACTTGGCATCGCTTCCCAACAAAGCGGAGACCTCGACATAACTTCCATCACGATAAAGACCAAGGACAACACTATCATCAGCATAATTGGCCAGTGTGGTGGTGAAATCGACAGCCGAAGGAGTAGGCACTCCACTGATGCTTACCAAGCTGTCGCCAGGCTGCAGACCATACTGTTTGCCACGTGATCCGGGAGCAAAATCCTTGATTACAAAAGGCCAACGGGCAGCCATGATTTGTTTGGGATTTTCGGTAGCAATTTTTGATAGCAAATCTTTACTCATAGTAAGGTTCACCAAGCTATCGCCACGCATAACGGTAACTTCCTTAGGTTTATCCAAGATGAGTTTCTGCGTGGTTGATGTGAAATCGTACTGTTCTTCGCCATCAATAGCATAAATGATATCGCCATTTTGGAAACCCTCGTTGAGCAGAATTTGGTGATATTCGTAGCCTAACTTTGCATTGCGCAAAGGAAGTTCGTCAACTCCCCAATGAGAGAAAATACCCGTATAAATAATCAATGCCGAGATAAAGTTGACCAACACACCACCGGCAATAATGCACAAACGCTGCCAACGCGGCTTGGTGCGATATTCCCAAGGTTGAGGAGTGCTAGCCAAATCGTCAACAGATTTGGTTTCATCCACCATTCCGGCAATGTCGCAATAACCACCCAGAGGCAGCCATCCCAAACCCCACATTGTATTGTCCTGATCTTCGGGCTTTAGATTTTCCTCATTCCACGCCTCGGGAGTTGTGGTACTGAAAAAACTGAAATGCCATTTGCCATCAAACTTCTTAGCTTTGAGAATAGAAAACCACGGGTTGAAGAAGACGTAGAAACGACGCACACGTGTGTGGAACAACTTGGCAAACAATAAGTGGCCCAATTCGTGAGTGACTACCAGCAACGAGAGGCTGACGAAGAATATAATTGCTTTCATCTATATATTTGTTTCAATAATATTTTACAAAAAAACGTGCAAAGATACGAAATATTATTCAATAATTCAGTTTTTTCATGCCTTTTGAATCGAATAACACCTTAACAAACTGTATTTCAAACAATGAATACATTAAAATACCTTTTATGTAAAGACGCTTAAATCCGCATCACTTTGTGACTTTGAAGCTTCACCTCAATTTTGACCATCAAAGACAAATATCTAATAAAATCAACCAAAGATGTATGGAAAAAATCAATACTGACATCTATCAATTTTTTTCAACAAATCATTTTTTTTGTGTATCTTTGCAAATGTGAAAATAGTCGAAGCCATAGAACTCTTTGCCACCTATATCGGCAGTGAACGTCGATTGGCCGAAGGAACTTTGAAGTATTATGTCAAGGTTTCTCAAGAACTTAGCGACTATTTATGCGAACAAAAGATAACAACAATCGAGGAAATAACAGCCAACGATATTCGGGGATGGATGATGTCGCAGATTGATCAGGGTACGGCAGCTAGCACCATAGTAAAAAAGACCGCAGCACTACGGTCTTTGTTCAAATATCTACTCAAAGAAAAGTATCTGCACAACGACATTATGGTAAAAATAGCGCCTCCTAAAACCCCTAAAAGGCTGCCTGTCTTCTTTCGGGAAAGCGAGGCCGAACATATATACGATGACCGCTACCCTGATACATTTGACGGGGAAACGCATAAACTGGTACTGCGAATGCTTTACGAAACGGGCATGCGCCGTTCAGAATTGGCCATGCTACCATTGGGCAATATCGACTTTTCTGCCCGCACCATCAAAGTACGTGGCAAAAGAAACAAAGAGCGCATTATTCCTATCGAAAATGAACTTGCAAACAATATTTCGCGATATATTGCGTTACGTAATCAAGTACTCGCCGAGCGAGAGAGTCTAGAACCCACTGAAAGGTTGCTGGTGAACGGGAAAGGAAAACCGCTAAGCGATGGCATGATCTACAAAATTGTGCAAAGATATATGTCGGGACTTAGCGACGCCGACCGCACAAGTCCACATGTTTTCCGCCACTCATTTGCCACCCACATGCTGAACGAAGGTGCAAACATTGACGCCATCAAAGAGCTTTTGGGCCACAGCGACCTGACTGCCACCGAGGTTTACACCCACGTGACAAGAGAACATTTGAAAGAGACTTATAAACATGCCCATCCAAGGGCAACTAAAAATAAGGAGGTTAATTATGATAACAACAATTAATGCCGTGAAATTCAAGGCTGACGAGAAATTGGAGAAGTTTGTTGATGAGAAAATCGCCAAACTGGATCGCCTGATCGACAATGCAACCAAATGCGAAGTAATCTTGAAGGTGGACAAACCCGAAAGCGACAACAACAAGATTGCCGAAATTTCGCTCAATCTCCCTGGCCAAACCCTATTCAACAGCAAGCAGGCCAATACTTTTGAGGAAGCTGTGGCAGAATGCGTTGACGCAATGAAAGTTCAAATTGAAAAGTATAAGGAGCGCTACAACAAGTAGCCCACTATGATGTGCTCCTGAACAAAGAGGCTCGCCTAGAATGGCGAGCCTCTTGTCATTAATCTAATACCAAACCTTTGCCTCCAACCATCACCTCATCAATCTCATCATTATTTACAATAAGTTGGACTTCTATGCGCGACGGTTTCCCCATTGACAATCCCTGCTCAAAAACGTATTTAGTCCGCTTTGAATAATAACGATGAAGATAACAAGCCAACGCACAATTGGATGTGCCAGTTGCCGACTCTTCATCAATATCATATCGTGGTGCAAAATTACGACAAACAGCGATTCTTTCAGCTTCGTCAACTATCGAAAAGGCATGAACCGACACTACGTCCTGTTTGGTGTTCAGCTTTATCATCTCGGCAAAGTTGGGCTGCAATGTGTCAAGATGTTCCGCTGTATCGATTGGCACAAATACATCTCGGAGCCCTGTAGAAACAACTTGAATGGGGAAACGAGTGTCAATCCACTGAGATTGCAAACAACAATCAAAGTCGGATGGAATATATTTATCATAAAAAACCGGCTTAGACTGCTCCATCATCACTGTGCCATCTTCTTCAATCACAATCTTCATCACTCCAGCCAAAGTTTCTATTGAATAATTACCCGGTCTGACCAACCCTTTTTTCTGCATAAGAACAAATGTGGCTATTGTGGCATGACCACATAGTGGCACTTCGGCCACTGGGGTGAAATACTCCAACCGATAATCTGCCACTTTTGAGGTTTGCACAAATACCGTTTCGGAGAAACCTAAGCGAGCCGCTTCCTCCTGTTTCTCTTGACGCGAATAATCGTCACCGCTGAGTGACACCCCGGCCAGATTACCACCATTGCCATCTTTACAAAAGGCCAAGACTGTATATATTTTATCTTTCTTCATAGCGCAGATTATGATTATTAATCAAAAGAAGGGCAACTCTATAAAGAATTGCCCTTCTTTTTGTGATACGTGCGGACTCAAGACTATTTGTCAAGTTCCTGCTGACGCAGGTGCTGAACATAGATAGCTTTTTGTCTGCGCTCTCTGTTCACTACAGAAGGCTTGGTAAATTTCTGACGCTCGCGGAGTTCTTTCACGACACCAGTTTTTTCAAATTTTCTTTTGAGTTTCTTGAGGGCTCTCTCAATGTTTTCGCCTTCTTTAATAGGAACTACGATCATGTTAAATACCTCTTTCTTGTTAAGGATTGATAAAAATTGTTTATTAAGACCTTGTATGTCTTCTAAAGTTAGAATTTCAGGTGACCCTGAGCAGCTGCATCGTTAAGAGCGGCAAGGATGCCTTTCTTGTTGATGATACGCATACCTTTAGCACTAACCTTAAGGGTAATCCACATATCCTCTTCGGGAATGTAGAATTTCTTGGTCTGGAGGTTAGGAGCGAAAGTGCGCTTGGTGTGGATGCGGGAGTGGGAAACGTTGTTACCAGTGATAACGTGTTTGCCAGTAATTTCACAAATCTTTGACATAATTGATATACTTTTTTGTTGTTTATTTACGTTATTTATGAGTGCTTTTTTTGTCGAAAAGCGGGTGCAAAAGTCGGACTTTTTTTTGAATTGGCAAAACTTTTCGGCCTCTCAAATTGGCAAAAAAATATTTTTTAACATTCTTTAAAATACAAAATTATATTTATCAACAAGATACAATAAATCTAAAAATAAACTTTAACATTATTTTTTCAAGTAGTTATAACACAATAACCTGTTCAGAACGCCCAAAATAACCCTTATTTTTCAAAAATTAGCCCTTTTCAATGTTCTCAGAAAAACTCATAAACTGGTATGGCGAATTTGGTAGAAATTTGCCTTGGCGAAACACCAATAACCCCTATTATATATGGCTTTCGGAAATTATTTTACAACAAACTCGCATTGAGCAAGGCCGTAGTTACTACGACCACTTCATCACTCAATACCCTACTGTAACCGATTTAGCGAATGCCACAGAAGAACAAGTGCTAAAAAGCTGGCAGGGCCTAGGGTACTACTCTCGAGCGCGCAACCTTCATGCTGCCGCTCAATATATAGCTAACGATCTTTGTGGGACATTTCCTGATTCTTACCAAGGCATCTTAAAACTAAAGGGTGTGGGGAAATACACCGCTGCGGCTATTGCATCTTTTGCATTTAAGCTACCCTACCCCGTAATCGACGGTAACGTTTATCGATTCATTGCAAGGAAGTTCGGAATCTACACCCCAATAGGCACTGAGCAATCATACCGTGAGTTCGAAAAGCTCCTATTGAATTTAATCGATGTCAAACAGCCAGACGTTTTTAATCAGGCCATCATGGATTTCGGATCCACCTATTGCAAACCAACAGGAAGCGACTGCGAGCATTGTATATTTCGAGAAGAGTGCGTAGCTTTTAAGGAAAATAAAGTTGACCTATTGCCTGTTAAACCACAAAAAATCAAAATTATTGAACGCTATTTTTATTATATCGACGTGACCTTCGATGGAAAGAGGCTTATGCAGCAACGAGCATCGGGCGATATTTGGCAAGGACTATATGAATTACCTTTATACGAGTCGCCGGAAGCCATCAATCCAGCAAACGAGCATCAACATATCAACGACATATTATCATCCTGGTTTGGCGAAGCCCCTAAAGAATTAGTTGCCGGACCCGAATACAAGCACCAACTAACCCACCGCACCATTATTGCAAGATTTTTCAAGGCTAAATACGACCATTCGCTGTCTCAAATCCCTCCAAAAATGATGATTGTGGATGCCGACGAACAAAAATCTCTACCGATTTCGCGTTTGATAGACAGGTATTTGTCCAAATTGTGAATATCTTTATCTTTGCAGTTGTGCAAAAAGTATTATCTTTGCAATCTAAAACGCCAAAAATGGCATGAAGAATATTAATAGTATATAATTATATTTAAGGTAAAAAGACTATGGTAGGAGTAAACAAAGTTATTCTGATTGGTAATTTAGGCAAGAACCCCGATGTTGTGGCCTTTCCTCAAGACCGACATGACGAAACTTCAAATGTGGTAAAGAAGGCATCATTCCCCTTGGCCACCACCGAATACAGAAAAAATCGCTCAGGAGAGCGTGTAGAACAAACCGAATGGCATAATGTGGTATGCTGGCGCACATTGGCAGAAATTGCAGAAAAAATCTTGCGCAAAGGTACACAAATCTATGTGGAGGGAAAACTGCAAACCCGCTCTTGGGAAGACAAGGAAGGTAACAAACGTTATATCACTGAAGTTGTTGCTGACAATTTCACCGTTTTGGCCAACAAGAACCGTCCCGACGAAGCAAACGACCGTGAGCACGACCCTCTTTGCGCTATTTTAAACAACGACACCGAACCCCTTGGTGATCTTCCTTTCTAATAAGATCCAAGAATAATAAAAGAGGCTAGTTACACCGTGGCAACTAGCCTCTTTTAATATTCAAAACAAGTTATTCGGCATAACCGGGTTTGCCCAACAAACGGAACATATTCTTCTTATATGCTTCCACGCCAGGCTGATCGAAAGGATTAACCCCTAGCATATAGCCGCTCACGCCACAAGCAAACTCAAAGAAATAAATAAGTTGGCCCAATACATACTCACTAACTTCAGGGATTTCTATTCGAAGCACCGGAACGTCGCCATCCTTATGGGCCAAAATTGTTCCAAGCTCTGCATTATGGTTAATCTCTGTGAGGCTCTTCCCTAACAAATAATTAATCCCATCAAGATTCTGCTCATCTGCCGGAATTACCACCGTGTGACGGGGTTTGGCCACGCTGAGCACAGTTTCAAACATCAAACGTTCCCCCTCTTGCACATATTGTCCCATGGAGTGCAAATCAGTAGTAAAACTTAGGCTATGAGGCAGAATTCCTTTACCTTCCTTTCCTTCACTCTCACCATAAAGTTGCTTCCACCATTCGCTGATATACTTTAGATTGGGGACAAAATTCTCCAAAATCTCAACCTTTCGGCCTCCATCATAAAGTATGTTTCGGATTGCGGCATACAGCAGTGCCGGATTGCCCTCCAATGTGTTATCTTTAACACAGATGTCGCGCATATCCCTTGCACCCTGCAACAACTTTTCAATATCATATCCAGCCATAGCTATGGGCAAAAGGCCTACCGGTGTCAGAACAGAGAATCGGCCACCTACATTATCGGGAATCACATACATACGATAGCCCTCTTGTTGTGCAATATCATGAAGCGCACCGCGCTTGGCATCGGTAATAGCCACAATTCTTTCGCATGCTGCTGCCTTTCCATATTTTGCCTCAAGATGAGATTTGATGATACGGAAAGCTACAGCAGGTTCGGTCGTCGTTCCCGACTTGGAGATCACTGCCACAGAATAGTCCTTTTTATCCAGCAACGAAAGCAACTGCTGGTAATAATCTTCACTTAACGTATGCCCGGCATAAACGACAAAGGGGTGTCGCCCAGATTCCATCGAAGCAAACTCAGATTGCAAAGCCTCTATCACTGCCCGAGCGCCTAAATAGCTACCGCCAATGCCAATCACTACAAAAAGTTGCGATTTTGGAGCAAGGCGTTCTACATCGGCTTTGATATTCGTAATAATTTCCTGCGAAAGCTCTTGAGGCAGGTTAACCCAACCCAGAAAATCATTACCTTTTCCTGTTCCTTCCAACAAAGTTACTTTTGCCAACAAAGCTTTTTGACCAGCTTTATCTATGTCAGTTTTAGATATAAACTGCTGTAAATAATCAATATGTAAATTAATCATACTCTTGATATCAATGTTAATAATTGAACACTTTTGATTTTGCAAATATATGAAAAAAAAATGTACCGACAAATATTCACACCCAAAATTAACACTTAGCCCCCATACATCAAACTCGATATTTAATAAAAAGATATTTAAAATAATATAAAAAGTTTGTTGAATTAAAAAAAATATGTAATTTTGCAGTTTGAAACAAAAAGCAAAATAATATATAACTAAAAGTATATCAAAATGTTAAAAAAAGTATCAAGAATTGCAGCTATGTTCTGTTTGCTCGCTTTCGCAGGCAACAGCTATGCTCAGACTGTTGAGGAGCCCATTTATCCTCAGTACGGTTTCTGGAGCAATTGGGGTATCGGCGTTAACGGTTCCTTCAATTTCCAGCCTGATGTAAAATCCTTCTTTGGCAATGAGTCCTACAAATGGGGTGAAGGTTTCAATGCTGGTTTCGGCCTCCTTCTCCAGAAAGAGATCGATCGTGGCGCTTGGCTCCGTCTCCACTGGAACTATACCGACCTCGCTAACTGCGATCGCGACACCACCGCTATCCTCGGCCCTGCCGGTGAAGCTTGGGGTGTTACCAACAAGGAAGCTACCATGGACAAACACATGGCCCTCACTGCTGAGTACGTTCTCTCTCTGAACAACTCTTTCCACAACTGGAAACCCGAAACCCGCGGCAACCTCTATCTCTTCGCTGGTGGTGGTGTTTTCTGGACCCTCAACAACTCCCGTGGTGTTGACAACCTCGGTGTTCAGATTGACGGTGGTCTTGGCTTCAGCTACAGAGTTTGCGAACGCAGCATTCTTTTCTGCGAACTTGAGGCCGACTTCCTCACCAACATCCCCGCTCCTTGGGCATCTCCTTATGGCTGGCACCACACCAACCTCCTCGCTACCGTTGGTTACATCTACAACCTCGGTGTTACCGCTGCTGACAAAGAACTCATCGCTCAGCGCGCTCTCGTAACCAAAGAGGCTCTCGATGCTCTCGAAGAAGAAAACGATGCTCTGAAGAAAGAAGTTGCTGACGCAAAAGACAATGAGAAGAAACTTAAGGGTCAGATTGAGCAGCTCCAGAACCAGAACAACCAGGGTCGCGAAGAAGAACTTGCTCGTGCTCAGCGCGTTTCCGACAGCCTCAATGGCGTCCTCGATCAGCTGAAGAACGACCAGTTGAACTACTATGCTATTCCTTTCTCCGTCCTCTACCCCAACGATGTATGGGTAGTTCAGCCCGACGAGATGATCAAGGTTAAGGCTGTTAGCCGCATCATGAAAGACAACCCCGATGTTAAGATCACCGTTGTTGGTTTCTGCGACTACACTGCTTCCGACGCTTACAACATGAAGCTCTCTCAGCGTCGTGCTGAAGAGGTTAAACGCCTCATGGTTAAGAAATACGGTATTGATGCTGACCGCATCAGCTGCGACTGGAAGGGTAAGACCATTGCCTTTGGTGATATCCACTACGAACTCAACCGTCGTGTATCCTTCTACCGCGTTATTGAATAGTTCTCTCGAACTATCCTAAAAAAGAAAGGCGGCTCAAATGAGCCGCCTTTCTTTTTTATCCATCACTCAAGTAAATCAACTTCAAATAATTGGTCATAGGGGATAATGCAATAAATAATACCCTCTAGCGGAATTAATCCTGCGCATCCTCACCATGTCCATTGGGGATATCGGACGTTGGTCTTAATAATTGCTCTTGCAAATAGAACGAGCGCAACGCCGATGAACAGCAATGCCATTCTCCGAATTTGAAAAAGTCTATTCTAGACTCCAGCTTTGCAGCTCTCCCAAGGAAGTATCGGTCATTCTACGGTGATGCTACGGAGTATGTGCGGTCCATAGAGCGAAGAATCCCCGTAGGATAACCGTAGAATGACCGAAGCATGAACGATGGCAGTGGGTATCTATACCGGAACTTAGGTTCCAATAAGGAAATCCTAAGTCACATTAGGAAATGCAACTTATAGTCGAAATCAAGATGCAGAAAAACTAGAAAAACAAGACTCAAAATAATGCGGAATCGATTTATCGAAGTCACCTATAACGCTAATATCTTGAACTCCACTCTACGATTGTTTGCCCTACCCTCTTCAGTTTCATTTGTATCAATCGGCAGGGATTTTCCGTAACCTTTTGAGCGTAATCTTTTTTCATCCACACCTTTCTTTACCAAATAGTCCAACACAGCTTTGGCTCTAGATTCTGACAACCGCAGGTTATACGCGTCAGAACCTTTAGCATCGGTATGCCCACGAATCTCTATCTTCATCTCAGGGTAAGTCTCAAGTAGTGATATAAGTCTCATGAGTTCGAAATAGGACTGCTGAAGAATTGTACTTTTATCAAACTCAAAAAAGACATCCTTCATCACAAAAGTGCTCCCAACGCTAAACGCAGGCTGCTCAGGCGTCAGATAAACCGAATCCACGTTAGAATCATCCGTCACGGGAGGTTTACAATTCAAGCATTCCACACTAACATCATCCAGATAGTAATAGGCTCCGGGCAATAACTTTGTTAAAGAATCCAGATCAGAAAACCCAGACAACTCCTGTGGATAAAAGTTTCCTATAGTGACAAACTGCTCACCACCCTCAGCAACATATACATCAGTAATTCTTTGCCACCCCTTCGTGTCAATCAGCGGAATATCAATAGGATTCATCACTTGAGGATGGAAGGTTGTTGCAATCACCTGCGAAATACCTTCGCCCAATTCTTGATATTCCTTATGCAGCAAAATACTACGGACCGTATCGCCTACACTCTCTTTGGTAAACAAAGCTCCAATCGTTGATACCGCCCCGGTTGATTCTTCCGACAAACTCACATAAAAAGTCACTCTCACACTATCTCCTTCATGCAATTTACGGCGCAAACGGGTCTGCAGGTATTCCCTATAATCATTCTTACTACAATAAATACCACAATAACCATCACCGTCATGGGGCATTTGTTTTCCTAATTTGTTGACCGGCACGCCACAATCCCTGCTCCCGCAAACATTAAAGTAGTCCGCGCTACCTTTTGTCGGCTGATACCATCCTTCAACATTAACCAAAATGCCGACAGCATCCACTCTTTTAGGACAATAACGATAGTCTTCAAATGAACCATTATAAACAAGATTGACCCGAGTACTATCCTCCTCTTTTGCATTTTGTGCAAACAAAAGACATGAGGAGAATACTAACAATATAGCTAAAAACAGACTATTCTTTTTCATTGTTCCTCCTTGCATTTACCGTCTTCATCATGCTCTCCCACAATTTATTTGCAGTAATATCCCAACTGAATCTTTTACGTTGCTCACATCCTTTTGCAACTAGATTGGCACAAAAAAGCGGATCCTTTGCTATACGTCCCATCGCTGCAGCCATCGCCAAACTATCGGTTGGTTCAACCAAGATTGCGGCACCGCCTGCCACTTCTGGCATAGATGTACAATTTGAAGTAATCACTGGCACTTCAGCATTGTAGGCTTCCAGGATGGGTATGCCAAATCCCTCAAACAACGACGGATAAACCAGAGCTATCGAAGATCCTAGCAGTTTGAATAGGTCTTCCTGCGGAGCTCTGCCAATAAAAACAACATCTTTTTGATACTTCATAGCATTATATTCCGCTTCCAATTCATCCTGCCACCAAACCCTGTTCCCCACCACAAGGAGTTTTATTCCCTCTTTATCAGTTGCCTTAAACCTATCAAAGGATTTCAACAAAGTGGACAGATTTTTTCTTTTTAATATAGTACCTATAAAAATAAAATATCTCGCACCTTGAGAAAAACGGGCTCTCGTCATTCTTTGTTCCTCCAATGAGAGCGGCCTATACCCTTCGTTTGCCCCATTATAAACAACGTCAACCTTATTTGGATCAATCTGGTACGTATCGACAATATCTTGTTTTGAATAAGTTGAAACTGTGGCTATGCGTGTACTACCTCCTGCAAATCTCCGCGAAAAATAATCCATATACATCTGATGCGAAGGTTTTAAATAGTCCTTGGCGTGTTCATAATTCAAATCGTGAAACACCGACAAAGTGGGAATACCTAAACGCAATGGGATATAACATTCTGGGGAAAAGAGAAAATCAATCTTATGCTTTTTCAACGCACACTTCATGCTTACTTCAAAATACAGAATCCACAATAGCGGATGCCTTGCTTGTGGACACAGCACTACTGGATGTACGTTTGAAGCGAAAAAAAATCTTGGGTCAGGCTTTCTATCAAAAAAGAAATAAAACTGGTGTTCCGGATGGGACACGACAATACGCGACAAAGTCTCGTATGTAAACCAGCCAATGCCGTCCATTTTGCCATGCAACAACAGACGGGTATTCACACCAATTCTCATCCTAATAAAGTTTTCGCTATTACCTGAGGGAAATACTCATACTCTAATTCATGCACTTTAGCGGCCAACGAATCCGGAGTTTCATCGGGTGCAAGAGCACATTTGGCCTGGAATAAAACCTGGCCTTTATCATAGTGATCATCTACCAAATGGATGGTTATTCCGCTCTCTTTCTCGCAATTAGCAACCACTGCCTCATGAACATGACGACCATACATGCCTTTTCCGCCATAGTTTGGCAGCAAAGCCGGATGGATATTGATAATATGTTGCGGAAAATCTTCCAACAAATCGCCCGGCACCAGCCACAAAAATCCTGCCAAGACAATCCAGTCAATCTGATGATCCTTCAAAAACAATCTCACGCTTCCATTCTCATAAAAGTCTTTTCGTCCAAAATAGCGAGCCTCAACACCCAACATTTTCGCACGTTCGGCCACAAAAGCATCCTTTACATTATATATAACACACTCAACTTTCACTTGTGTATTTTCGGCAAAATATTCTATAATTCGCTGGGCATTAGAGCCGTTTCCAGAAGCAAATATCGCAATTCTAATCATAATATAAAAATTGTCAATAAATAACGCTAAATTGCTCTATTTGTTGTATTTCCAATAAATTTAACATTTCGCATGCTAAAAAAGGACTCATTTTAACAAAATCAGAGAAAAAAAACTTCAATTTGCACAAGAAAAAATACGAAAACGAAATAAAAAACGACAAGAATATTAATCCACTATTGTTTGTTTTTCAAACATATAGCAAAAAACATGAAAAGAAAAATAGTTAAAAATTGTGTTTATATGGTTTTTTTTTCGTTTCTTTGCACTTTGTTAAACTTTAAAATTTGAATAAAATGTCTGAAATTGAAAGCAAAGTAAAAGCTATCATCGTTGATAAGCTCGGCGTTGACGAAAAAGACGTCAACTTGGAAGCAAGTTTCACCACTGACCTCGGCGCAGATTCCTTGGACACTGTTGAACTTATCATGGAACTTGAGAAAGAATTTGACGTTCAGATTCCCGATGAGGAAGCTGAGAAGATCGCCACCGTTGGCGACGCTGTTTCTTTCATCGAAAATCACCAGAAATAAATCAATTTCTGTTACAACCCGATGAATCTGAAACGAGTTGTAGTAACAGGTCTCGGCACACTTACTCCTATTGGCAATAATGTCGCTCAATTTTGGGATTCATTATTGAAAGGAGTAAGTGGAGCTGGTCCTATTACACATTTCGATGCATCCAACTATAAATGCCGCATTGCTGCCGAAATAAAAGGATTCGACCCTTGCGAGCATTTCGACCGCAAAGAGGCACGAAAACTCGATCCCTTTACCCAATATGGGATGGTAGTAGTCGATGAAGCCATTCGAGATGCAGGTCTCGACAAAGAAGCTATCAACCCCGACCGAGTCGGAGTTATTTTTGGCACCGGTATGGGTGGTGTTGAATCTTTCCAGTCTGAGATAGTTTCATTTGCCAATTCTAACCAGGTTCCTCGTTTCAGTCCATTCTTCATTACCAAAACAATTGGTGACATCTGCGCAGGTCAGATTTCTATCAAATATGGCTTCCGTGGTCCCAATTATTCCACTTCTGCAGCATGTGCAAGTGCTCCCATGGCCATCAACGATGCCTTCATGTATCTTCGCTTAGGCAAAGCTGATGTTATGATTACTGGTGGTAGCGAAGCTGCTGTTGTGCCTTGTGGAATTGGCGGCTTTTCTTGTATGCAGGCCCTCTCCACTCGCAACGACGATCCTTCTACAGCATCGCGTCCCTTTGATAAGGATCGCGACGGTTTCGTCTTAGGCGAAGGTGCTGGTGCACTAGTACTTGAAGAACTTGAGCATGCAAAAGCTAGAGGTGCGAAGATTTATGCCGAACTTACGGGTTGTGGCCTTAGCGCCGATGCTTATCACATCGCAGCCTCACACCCTGAAGGTCTTGGTGCCATGAACGCAATGCGTTTAGCTGTAGAAGATTCAGGGATGCAATTGACAGATGTTGATCACATCAACACTCATGGTACATCCACCCCCATCGGCGATATTTCCGAACCCAAAGCAGTTGTAAGCCTGTTTGGTGAACATGCCAACAAAATCACGCTCAATTCCACCAAATCAATGACCGGACACCTGTTAGGTGCAGCTGGTGCTATTGAGGCTGTTGCTACCATTATGGCCATTAAAAACGATATTGTGCCGCCAACAATTAATCACTTCACCGACGACCCCAATATCGCCCCTCTTGATTTTTCATTCAACAAGCCCACCCACCGTCGAGTAGATTTCGCCTTGAGTAATGCCTTCGGTTTTGGCGGACACAATGCTTGTCTAGCCTTCCGTAAATATTAATTCATGCTGAGCTTTCGTCGATATAAAGGGGAAAATAAGGATTTCTATCTTTTCTTTAAGAACGTACTGGGATTCACTCCTCGCAATACTCAATTGTATCAGATTGCCTTTATTCACAAGTCCAAATCTGTCGATCTCGGACAAGGATGGCGTGTCAACAATGAGCGATTGGAGTATCTGGGCGACGCTGTCTTAAGTGCTGTAGTTGCCGAATTCCTATACAAAAAATATCCTCATCAGGGCGAAGGATTCCTTACCGAGATGCGCTCGAAACTTGTCAGCCGAGCCAATCTCAACAAACTTGCTCAGAAAATCGGTCTTTCCCAGCTAATCCAATACAACCGCGAATCGCAAGGAGTGTTCAAATCCATTGATGGCGATGCTTTCGAGGCTCTCGTCGGTGCTATTTATCTTGAAAAGGGATACCGCTTTACCCGCCGCATCATCATCAAAAAGATTATGACAACCTACCTTGATGTTGATGCTATGGCTCATACCGATTGGAATTTCAAGAGCAAACTCATCGACTGGGGTCAAAAGAATCATAAAAAGATTAGTTTTGAGGTTGAAAAAGTAACCTTCCACGGCAAAGAGAGTCGCCGCCAATACGATGTTCGCGTAAAGATTGACACCGACCCTGCTGAACACGCTATCGAATACTCCATCAAGGCCGCCGAACAGCTTGCTGCTGAAAAAACCTATAAAAAGCTACAGGAACAGGGTATCATCCCACCCCATACCGATGATATTCGGTAGTTTATTTATCCTCTTACCATTTCCATCTTAACTGAATGCGCCACTGCTGTCGGTGATTCGCATCTATTAAGTCGTTTCCCGAACCAAATGTGTCTCTATCAGAGTATATAGTGACGCCATACTTAAATCCGATATTCCAATTCTTGCTAATATCGTATCGGACCACCAGGTAGCCCCTATACCCTTCATTCTGATAAACATTGCTATTATATTGATAAATAAAATCGCTCTCCACCGTATATAATCTTGCCTCGTAATCATCTACATCAAACCAAGCCACACGAGCTGCCAGTGTAAGCGGAACCCTCTTTGGTTCGTACATCAAATCCTGATAGAACAAAAAGCCACTGCTCGCCATCGTCATGTCGCCATAATAGCAGGCATAGGCCACACGGCTCACCAATCGCCACGATCCTTTACAGTACTCTATATCCCCTTGTATCTGATGCCTGTAGGTCTGCTCCAGCTGATACACCCCGTCCACCAATGTAGTTGGTATCACATTCCTACCCTTGTCCTTATATCGATAACGCAAATTAATCGTCAATCCATCTACTTGTCTGAAAGGCTTCGACAACATAGCCCTAAACTCTTTCCCCCTACTCGGTCCATAGATCAGATATTTCTCATGAGGGAAATAGAAGAAATCCGCCATTGCTGTAGCCGTCATCCCCCATGGAAGTCGGCCTTGATAATATAACGCTGCGCCCATTTCATTCTGAGGCTCACCTCCTTGTCCCAACGCCGACGAATGAAAAGAATGGTAAGTCGGCGAATAATAACGCAACTGACCGCTTAGCTTATGTCCTGTGCCTAAAGCAAGCTCACTTCCCAATATGGAAGCTTGCGCGTAATTTTTCGACAAACTATCCAACCCGTCATTTACACATAATGCCGTTTCGCCAAACAAAAGCCAACCCCCTTTTCTATACATAAAGTCAACCCCAAGATTGGTATTCCTATCTCCTTGAAAATAATTATCGTTATAAACCGTCTTGGCCGGAATAATTGCCTTGTCAAACCAAGTATGCACACCTGTAAAACCCACCTTCACATTCGTACTTCCATACTGCAGATGTCCTCCCGCCAACTGTTCCACCAGCTGATTCTTCTTGGCAAGCTCTGTTTGTGTGCGGAAATAGCCCGAATTGTAAATACTCTGCACCCAGTTTATTGAGCTATCCTTGTCTGCTCCTCTAGGCAATGTGGCAGCCCTATTCACATACGAGTAAAACACCGATAAATCCCAATGCCTATCCAAGGCCAATGTCGTGGCTCCCCCTTGAAGGTATCCGTATTCTGAAAATGCGCCACTAGGTCTTATCCCCTGACCATATTTGCCAATATTGGCTCCTATCGAGCTTCGCGCACCCATGCCCGACCACAATGCCAACCCTTGTCCAAACTGCAGATGATACTGGCCCACCATCAATCTCTTCACCCTAAAGCCTCTCGAACCACTACCCCATCCTATATCATTAATCATCAAACTAAATCCGTAAAAGTCAAAACCCTGTTTCTTACTGCCGGAGAATAATGCCTCGCCAGGATCTTTATCGCCTGACACTTGCAATTGTATTTTATCCTTATACTTATAATAATACCTCCACATCATGCGCAGATTGTCGCCCTCGTAGATATCCTCGCTATAGCCTTTCGCCTGCTCCACTGTTCCCCCTACGCCAGCCACCAGATTACTACTGCCTCTAGTCACTAGGTCCTTCAGCGTTATCTTTGTTTCCTTCTGTGCTATGCTACAATCCACCAACGGGCGCAGCAGCTCAATTGTCAGGGTATCAAATCCATTCACACCATGCAGCTCATCCACACTAACCAATGGCCCAAACAATACAATATACGTTCTAAGACAGTCTCGCTGATAATCACTTACAAATGGAAACACACGCAACCCCGATACTGTGTCGTTCACGCTCACACGATTAATGCTATATTCTCCAAACACAGCCACCAAATCCTCCACAATTTCATCCTCTCCATCTTCCGACAACTGTTCCAGATAAACCCTCCACACATACGGCAATACCTCTTGAGCCTTGCCAAAAAATGGCACAAGCATCATCATTATCAATATAGCCCATCCTCTTTTTCTCATGGCAATGTAACTATTATTGGCAAATGGTCGCTGTAGCCGCCCTGGTACCGCATACCCAAATATGTTCTAAACAATTTCTTGCCCAAATATTTCTGATCGTCTATCAGCATAAAATCGGGGGCAAAAACCTCAAATTCCAAATCCCAATTGCAAATCATCTGATCAATACACGACCAGGCGTCATGATACTTGTAACTTCCCACTCCTTCTGGCACTTGATATGTCAGATTATAAAAGCCCAGTGCATTCTCACAACCTCCGCCAAAACCCAAACCCTTGTACACGGCCTCTTCGTCAGAGCTGGCATTCAAATCTCCCATGGCCAGCACCAAAGCCCCCTCTGCACAATTCCTCACACTATCCATTGTCTGCATCAGCTTTTGGGCTATCTGCAAACGATGCCTGTCGGCCGCAACTCCCCCTAATTTCGAGGGCCAGTGGTTCACAAACAAATAGCACGTATCCCATTTTTCGCTACACTTAATCATGCCATGCACCATGAGAATATCACGGGTATAAAAATCCTCTGCCGAATCCGAAACGCATATTGCTTTCGACGATAATACTTTAAACTGGTCTTTCCTATATATCATCGCGCAATCCACCCCTCTCCTATCCGGCGATTCATAGTGCACCCATTCGTAGCCCATCTTTCGCAGAGGAGTGTCTTTGCACAAATCTGCCAACACCCTGTCGTTCTCCACCTCGGCCATGCCCAACACTGCGGGCCATCCCATTGCCGCCACCACCTTAAAAATCTTATTCCGCTTATCTTCATATCGCTTTATGGTCCAATGGTTCTCGCCCCAAGGGGTAAAAGCCTCGTCCGATTTCAGCGTGTCGTGTCGGGTATCAAACAAGTTCTCCACATTCCAAAACGCTATACGCCTCCTTGTGTCGGCCTGACTCCAGCCCTCACAACACAATATAGCCAGTGCAAGCAATAGCGCAAACTTTTTCATAATGCAAAGATACGAATATTATTCCATTTCAAAATAATATCGTATCTTTGCATCCCTATTCTCCAACAGGAATTCGAACACATCTTACTGAATAACAAATAAGAGCAGCACCACTGATGGCCGACACAAATATAAAAAAAGCATTCGCCAAACTCCACCTAGCCGTACTTATCGCAGGCGGAACAGGACTTTTCGGCCGTCTAGTTTCTGTGGGCGAACTGCCGCTGGTCTGCATTCGCGTAGTCCTTGCCGCAATAATGCTCACACTACTCCTTGGCTTCCAGCACCGCCTAAAAAAACTGACATGGCACAACCTCTGGCGTATCATGGGTTGCGGCATCCTTCTCTCTATTCACTGGGTCTTTTACTACGGCAGCATCAAAGCCGCAAATATCTCTATCGGAGCCATTTGCTTTGCCCTGGTCGGATTTCTCACTGCCATCATCGAACCTATGATCGACCACCGCAGTCCTCGATGGAAAGAGCTCTTCCTGGGCATACTCACCGTAATTGGCATCGGCCTTATTTTCGGCCTCGACGCCCGCTACCGCCTAGGTATCGGTCTCGGCGTCATTTCTTCACTCATCTACACATTTTTCAGCATCTACAGCAAACGTGTCCAAGCCTCTTCCGGCGAATCCAGCAGCACCATGCTGCTCTACGAAATGATTGGTGGTGCCATCATACTCATCATAGCTACACCATTCTACGCCAAACTGTTCCCCAACGTTGGCATCATCCCCACCGCCACCGACTGGCTCTATCTCATCCTCTTCTCCTCAGTGTTCACCATCGCACCTTTCCTTCTGCAACTTCAAGCTTTGCGCCACATCTCAGCCTTTTCGGTCAACCTCACTTACAATCTCGAGCCTGTCTATACCATCCTCCTTGCCATGATTCTTTTTGGCGAAGCCACCGAGCTTAATATGTCTTTCTATATAGGCATATTACTGATTATAAGCTCCGTCGCACTACAGATTATCGATAGTATCAAAAGTCAAAATAAAAATCAACCGGCTAGCACAACCCAATCCGCAAAAGAAAGAAACTAACAATCTCCAACGCTGATTTTCTCGTATTAATAGCAATATGCAAAAAGGAACCAATAAATGTTGGTTCCTTTTTGCAAAATTAATTCATATCATCTTAAAGGTTCATACTCTGCTTGATAGCCTCGATTTTGGCATCAAGCTGGGCGTTTACCTCGTCAAAATGGCATTTGCAAGTCAGCTCGCCCTTCACGCCGAAGTAGAACTTAATCTTGGGCTCGGTACCACTGGGGCGGACAGTCACTTTGTTGCCCTTGTCGGTGAAGAACTGCAGCACATTGCTGGTGGGCAGATCAATCTTTTCCACATCGCCAGTAATCATGTTGCGACTCTCATGGAGCTTATAGTCTTTAATACACACAACACGCTCGCCGTCAATCTCCTGCGGAGGATTCTCGCGATAGGTCTTCATCATCTGCTGAATCTCCTCGGCACCGCTCTTACCCTTGCGGACCACACTGAGCAGACCCTCTTTGTAGAAGCCGAACTCCTTGTAGATATCTACCAGCACATCGTAGAAGGTCTTGCCCTGCTCGGCAGCCCAGGCGGCAATCTCGGCAATCATGGAGCATGCAGCCACAGCATCCTTGTCGCGCACAAAGTCGCCAATCATATAGCCATAGCTCTCCTCGCCACCACCGATGAACACCTCCTTGCCCTCCATCTCGCGAATCTTGGCACCGATGAATTTGAAGCCGGTCAGCACATCATACACCTTCACACCCACCTTCTTAGCAATATCGGCAGGCAACTCGCTGGTAACGATGGTCTTGACAATATATTCCTTGCCAGTCAGGCGGCCGGTTTCTTTCCATTCTTTCATCAGATAATAGATGAGCACCGACATGGTCTGGTTGCCGTTCAGCAGCATCCATTCACCATCGGGACGCTTCACAGCTACACCCACGCGGTCAGCGTCGGGGTCGGAAGCGAAAACGATGTCAGCATCAATGTTTTGGGCCAGCTCCACGGCCATCTTCATAGCTGCCTTTTCCTCGGGGTTGGGGCTGGGCGTGGTGGGGAAATTGCCATCGGGGGTGGCCTGCTCTTTCACCACATTCACATTGGTGAAACCCAATTTCTCCAACATGCGGGGAATCAAGGTGATGCCAGTACCATGCAGCGGAGTATATACAATCTTCACATCGTGATGCTTCTTGATCAGCTCGGGATGCGGCGAGTTTTTCTCGATACGGTCGAGATAGACTTGGTCAACAGCCTCGCCGATAATCTCGATATTGGCTTCGCCGCCTGTCATCTTCACATCCTCCAGACACTGGATCTTCAGCACCTCGTCAATCACATTGGTGTCGTGCGGAGCGGTCAGCTGGCAGCCATCGTCCCAATAAGCCTTGTAGCCATTATATTCCTTGGGGTTATGGCTGGCGGTGAGCATCACACCCGTTTGGCAACCGAAATGGCGCACTGCAAACGACAGTTCGGGAGTAGGACGCATCGAGTCAAAAAGATACACATGAAAACCATTTGCAGCAAGCACATTAGCCGTGATTTCGGCAAACTGGCGGCTATTGTTACGACTATCATGCGAGATGGCGGCTTTCAGCTGCTGGCCGGGGAAACATTTGGCCACATAGTTGGCCAGTCCCTGTGTGGCCATAGCCACGGTATATTTGTTCATGCGGTTGGTGCCCACGCCCATAATGCCGCGCAGGCCGCCAGTACCAAACTCAAGATTGCGGTAGAAGCTCTCGTTCAGTTCGTTGGGATTATCCATCATATCGCGAATAGCCTGCTTGGTTTCCTCGTCATACGAGCCATTGAGCCAAGTGCTGATGTTCGCTTTTGCCGAAGCATCGATATTCAAGTTATCAAGATTTGTCATAGCCGAAACCTTTCTTTATTGTGTTAGAGTTATTTGACTAATAATTAATTTTGAGTCTGCAAAGATACACATTTTTTTTCATATTCCGACAAAAAAAAGCCTTTACGCAAAAAAAAAACTGTCATATCGCAAAAAAGTCGTATCTTTGCACCATAATAACTTCGGTTGTCTTACCCCATATATACCTTAGTTATACTATACTTATCCTATACGTAATAGAATAAGTATAGTATATATATAGTATAAATATAGTAAAACGAGCGAGAAAACAACGATACTATGGCAAAATTGAACAAAAGTACGCTAGGTCCTATCACGGGAAAATTAGATGGTGCAACTTATTACATGAGAAACGGCAAAATGATCATGCGCCGAAGCAAGAACAGGTGCTCCAACCCAACCAAATCTGTAGCCCAGGCATCTTCGCGCATGAAATGGAACAATGTGCAGCGCCTCTGGGGCACTTTTCCTCAGGATTGGAAGCCCATCTTCCAGAACCGCAAAGCAGGCAGCAACAACTACAATGCCTTCATGTCGGAGAACATGCACACCACCCCCATCTACTTCACCCGCCAGGAGCATCTGAATTTTGCCTCAGTGCTCGTACCCCTGCAAATTTCACAAGGCATTCTCCCCGAAATAGTCATTGAACACAATGGCCAGCAACTGGTGTCGAACATTAGCGTCGGCAATGCCGAAATCAACACCCTCGGCCAGCTTGCCAATGCCATCATCAAGCACAACCGCGATTTCTGCCACGGCGACGTGCTGACTTTTGTCTTAGGCCAACAGCGCGAAGAATTGGGCATCCCCAAGGTCTATTTCCACACCTATGCCCTCACGCTCGACACCCACTCGAATATGCCCTTACAGCAGGCCGTTGCAGGAAAATACGGCTTCGAAATTGTCAATGGTGTCATGACTTGCGCTATCACCACAGGTGCTGCCACATGGGTACATTCTCGTGTAAAAACCGATGGTGAGACGATTGTTTCCTCCCAATGCCTCTGGTGCGAGAATGCCACCACTATTGCACAATACTCCTCCGAGGAAGCCCTACTCCGAGCTCAAAAGACTTACGGCGAAATTAAAGGCTGACAAATGAGAAAGTCATTTCTGGCAGCTATCGCCTTACTTTTTAGCCTTGGCACCACTGCCCAGGTGCTTCATTACGACCGCCCTGCGCAGTTTTTTGAGGAAGCGCTGGTAATTGGCAACGGCACCTTGGGCGGCATCGTGTATGGCGGCACCGAGGTGGACAGTATCAGCCTCAACGACATCACGTTGTGGACCGGCGAACCCGATTGCGTTAAGATTGACTCTGCGGCTTGTGCCAAGGCACTGAAGGAGGTTCGTAGTGCCTTATGGAGAGAGAATTATGCCAAAGCCAACGAGATGCAGAAAGGTCTGCAAGGGCATTATAGTGAGAATTATCAACCCCTTGGCACATTATATATCGAATATGACCGCAGCGGGAGTCAGATCAATGATTATCACCGTTCACTGGACCTTGGTAAGGCAATAGTCCAAAACAGTTACCTCGTTGATGGAGAACGTTTTGAATCACATTATTTCTGCAACCATCCCGACAATGTGATGGCTGTGCAGCTATATGGCGTTGAACCTTTCGACTGTGTGCTGCGTTTCAACTCCCAGTTGCCGCACAACGTGCAAGTAAGGGGGAACGAGATTATCGTTGACGGATATGCCGCCTATCATTCTGTGCCTCATTACCTTTGGGCCAAAAAGTCGTTCTGGTACGACCCAGCGCGCGGCATTCATTTTCGCACCATCATCCAAGTCATAAACCAAGCTATGGGGATGACTACTATCGAACAAGATGGCGACCGACTCAAAATCAAGAGTGGCAATGATATCGTGCTGCTCATCGCCAACGCCACTTCGTTCAATGGGTTTGACAAAGACCCTGTGAAAGAGGGTGCCGACTATAAGTCAATCGTTCGCAACCGCATAGACATGGCATCCGAAATCGGATTGGGGGCTCTGACATATAACCACCGCAACGACTACCAACAACTATTCAACCGTGTGCAACTGGATCTCGGCGCCACACCCGACAGCATTGCAAAACTGCCCACCGATGTGCAGCTCCGCCGCTATACCGACCTCCACGAGTACAACCCCGACCTGGAGGAAACGTATTTCCAATACGGCAGATACCTGCTTATCAGCTGTTCGCGCACCCCCGAGGTACCCGCCAACCTGCAAGGTTTGTGGAACGAACAGATGCTGCCCCCCTGGAGCAGCAACTACACCACCAACATCAACCTCGGCGAGAACTATTGGGCCGCCGAGGTGGCCAATCTCAGCGAGTTGCACATGCCGTTGCTATCTTTCTTGAGAAATGTCAGCATCGGTGGTCGGCAGACGGCCCGCCGCATGTTCGGTGTGAAAGAAGGTTGGTGCCTGGGTCATAATTCCGACATCTGGGCTATGAGTGTGCCTGTGGGCGACCACAGTGGCGACCCTACCTGGGCCAACTGGAACATGGGCGGCACATGGCTCAGCACGCATATCTGGCAACATTATTCGTTTACACACGATACAGCATTCCTGCACGAGTATTACCCCGTGCTCAAGGGGGCTGCGCAATTCTGCATGGGATGGCTGGTGGAGAAGGACAACTATCTCATAGCCATGCCCTCTACCTCGCCTGAGAATACCTATATTGCCCCCGACGGCTTCCGCGGCGGCACATTTTACGGCGGCACGGCCGACCGAGCCATGATTTGGCAGTGCCTGACCGATGCCGCAAAGGCGGCACAAGTGCTTGGCGACAACAATTTTGGCAAGCAATGCCAGGCCGTATGCCAAAAACTTGCGCCCTATAAGATTGGCAACAAGGGCAATCTGCAGGAGTGGTACTACGACTGGGCTGATGCCGACCCGCATCACCGCCACCAGTCGCATCTCTTCGGCCTATACCCCGGCAACAGTATCTGTCCTATGAATGAAGATGACGATTTGCTGGCACAAGCCTGCCGACGCACACTGGAATTGCGCGGCAACGAAAGCACTGGCTGGAGTACCGGCTGGCGGGTCAACCTACACGCCCGACTGCTGGACGGCGAGAAGGCTTATGCCACCTACCGCAAACTGCTGCAATATATTAGCCCCGATGGATACCAGGGCAAAGATGCCCGCCGTGGTGGTGGCACCTACCCCAACTTACTAGATGCCCACAGTCCATTTCAGATTGATGGCAACTTCGGCGGCATGGCAGGCGTGGCCGAGATGCTGCTGCAAAGCGACGACGAGGGCAACATCTACCCCCTCCCTGCACTCCCCGAGGCCTGGAAACAGTCGGGCCGAGTGACCGGTCTCAAAGCCCGCGGTGGCAAAACCGTTGACATCGAATGGCACGACGGCAAAGTCACCAAATTGGATATCCGCTAAAGATTGAGCACCACTAAGGAATAGTCGTCCTTGTCCAGCACGCCCTGTCTTTGCAATGACAAAAGATGCGATTCAAAACGCTCTGCTGACTCCACCGAGGCCAGCAAGTCATCTAGTATCTTGTCAAAATCCATCGGCATTTGCTCCGCCACGGCCAGCAGTTGCCCATTGATGGTGCCTCTGTTCCGCTCATCCAATAGCTCTTGATAGTAATCGCCACAATGTGCCAACTCATAGCACATCATGATGTAGTGCGACAAGGCGTCGCTGGCCGCAAACACCAGCGAATCTTCTCCCAAGGCAAACACCCCTGCGCGAAATCCCTCTTCCTCCAGCGGCTCTTTGCAATTAATCAGATGCGGTGGTTTGGAGAAATCGACAAGCTGGGTGAAACTATGCTCTAATCGCTTGGTATTTCGGGAGTAATGGAACACCACGCTGTCGCCATAGCTCACCCAAGGGCAACGCCCGTCTTCCATCCTCCAAGCTGCAGCCAAAGTGGCAAAAGAGCCCTCGTCGTAGTATTTCTGCACTAGCATCGCGTCGCCCATCTTGGCCTTCTCCTCATGTGCTTCGTAGAATGGTTCCCATATCTGGTCTATCCAATCATTCAGCTCATCGTAGGTGGTCAAAGGTCTGTTTTGCGGCAGGTTATTCATTAGGTATGCCGACCATTCATCGGCAAACACGCCGCAACCTCCCGCACCATCCGACACGGCTATGCAGTTCTCTGCCTCCAATATAGCATCTTCGTTGGCCAGATGTTCGCGGGGCTTGGCCAGGGTCATTCCTTTGCTCATAACTATTGGTTGTTGTTTACCCAAGTGCTCGACAGTGTGCCAATCTTCATCATCTTCACCAGGTGCTCCATGCCGGTGTTCACGCCCATGGCACGGTAGCGGATGTCGGCTTGCTTATCATCGCCAAACAACTGACGAATTTGTTCGTTGTAGTTCAATGGCAGCAGACTCGACATATTGAACAGTTTTTCGCCATAGCCGTTGCCGTTCAGCTCGCCCACGGTGGCTGGGAATGCTACAGCCTCGCTGTTGCCTTCTACAATATGCACATTGAACAGCAACACATTACCATCGTTGGTAAAGAGACTCTTCAACTCATTCGACACCTGCGCCATCTCATCGTGGCTCACATGGTTGTACTGGCCGTCGGTGATGTTGATGATGGTGGGCGGATAGCAGTCTTTGTCGGCATGGTCGGCCATCCACACTTCTAGTAGCTGCTGTGCTTTGCGGAAGGCCAGGTGCATGTGTGTCCACGAGCCGTCGTGCCGTGCACCTATCCATTGGTTTTTCTCCACCTCTTTCACACTGATACCCTTGCGGGTACGCACCTCTTCGCGCACCGTGATTTTGCGGTAGGGGTTGTCTCTAATTTCTTGTGGAGTCACGAAGTCGCGCCCCGCCAAGTCGCCCTGCCATGCCGAGTAAGCCTCCTCGCCATAGCCTATCACGGCAATGTCGAAGTAGTGCCTTGTCTCGTCGCTCTTCACGCAGCGTTGTATCAACTCGTTTATCTGCCCATTGACGATTCTGGCCACAGCTTCCGACATGGTCATATCCTCGCCGTTGAAGGTGGTCAGTCGCTTCATCGACACGCTCTGATCCACCAAGAAGATGAATGCCGTGGGGTGCTCTCGGTCAATGCGGGCGGTGTAGGCGTTCTTGCTCTGCAATGCCTGAGGCTGGTTGGGAATGGGAATGCCGAAATTACCTATGTTGGTGATGGCCGACAGCGGTATCTTGCCTTTCACCAATATCTCGGCCTGGAAGTAGGGCTGCTCGTTGGCATCCAAGTCAAAGTGCTTGCGAGCCTTCACCGAGTTGAAATGTATGCTCTTGAAATCATTCAACGTATTACCCACATTCGCTTCACCTCTTGTGGCGTTCATGTTGGCATAGCGGGTCTCGGGGTCGTATATCACGCTGGGGTCAATCTCCAAGATTACGGGGTTGCTGATGCGGCCCTCGTTCATGGCCACATACATCATAGGGTGCTGGGTGGTGAAACTCACCCGCACATAATGGCTCAGTCCTGCCCGCTGGTCCAGTCCCCACGATAGCGAACCGGGACCGCCACCGCCGGGCTTGGCAATGCTGATGCCTTGGTCTTGGCAGTCGCCCCATGAGAGCAGGCCGCCATGCTTGATGATGGATTCCAAGTTGTCGCGGTCGGTAAAATGATACAACTTGGTGATATGGTGTTGGTTGAGGATGGCTTTGAATTCCTCCCAGTTACTGCGTTTGTTCATATTATAATAGTATTAGTTGAATAGGTCCAGTTGGTTGTCATCGTTGGTTTTCTGCCCGAAGGGATATGTGCCTTCCACGTAAGCCTTTATCAATGCGGCGTGTGATAGGGGCTTCTTCGGGTTATCTACATCGGCGTTGGTCTCATAGTCCAGCAGCACTATGGTCTTGGTCTTTGTTGCCTCCCGCAGTCGGGCTATGATGTCCTGCACCTTGTTCTCCAGCACCCATTGATAGGTGGGGATATAAATCTTCTTACGTGCCGTGATATAGTCTAGCAGCTCGGTGCTGTCCAAGCCGTACTGGTGGCCTAAGGGCTTGCCGTATTTGCGCACGGTGCGCTTGATGTTCTTCATCGTGTCGTTGCCAAACATCGCCACATCCACCCCGCATGATTCAAACACCTTCAGTCCCTGCCAGATGGCTTCCACACAAGCGGCTTTCACCCCATGCGAGTTGGGCACAGGTATGCCACCGTGGGGGTAGAAAGGGCTCAGCTTCACCAGCTGTGCATTGTCCGACTTGCTTGTCACGTCAGCAATCACAGCCCCAGGGTAAAGCTTCTGCAGCGTCTCTATTTTCTTTCTTTTTGATTCTATGATTATCATGGCTTCGTGTTATTGGAGCGTTTTAATTTATCGGATATGACTTTGCCTTGTGGGGTAAGCCGGTATTTCTGTTTGGAACTATTAGGTTTGTCAGTCTGTGTGGGCGTGATGAACTGGATTTTAATAAGCGGTGATAGGATATGTTGGCGGAAATAACTGCGACTTGCCAAACCAAGAAATGACATCATTTCAGCCATGGCGACATCGCCTTTTATGAGTTGTAGCAGTTTCTTTTGATTAGGACTAAGCCTAATCTGTAAGGTGTCTCCAACTTGGTCACTGACTTGGTCACTAACTTGGTCACTAACTTGGTCACTAACTTGATCACTAACTTGATCACTAACTTGATCACTAACTTGGTCACTAACTTGGTCATTAACTTGGTCACTAGTTTGATACTCTATAATACTATTAGATGCTATCTGTACGCTATCTGATTGAGAAATAATGCGAATAGAACTGCCCTTGCCGCTCTTGCACACAATCACTCCCATTTCTCTCAATGCAGAAATGTCACGTTCGATGGTGCGTGTGCTCACCGACAAAGACTCCGACATCTGTTTGTCGGTGATTGTCGGTGTGGTCTTAATCAAGTTGAGTATCTTGTGCTGTCGCTCGGTGATTCTGATGTCCGGCAAGGCTTCGACATTGGGCTCTGTCGGTGATGCGTAAATCGTAGTCTGGAATTGGGTTGGAGTGGATGAGAATCTAGGCATCAATTCGTCTTTATAACCCTCCAAAGCTTTTGTCTCATTGCAAATTCGAGTAAGGCCACTGCCGCGTTTCTCCATATAGTCAAGCTGAGCCATGACATTGGCGAGTATCGGATTGCGTCTTTCTGAGGACACATTGTCAATATCAAGATTCTGTATAAGCATGCCGTTGTACATTCCTCCTGGCGATGTGACTGTCAGTCGATCATCATAGATGTCAAGATGCACTTCTCCGCCCATCACAGTATAGTCTCTGTGTATGAAATGATTCACCATCGCTTCCAACACTGCGCGTTCGGCATACTCGGGCTTGTTCTTGCGTCCTTTGGGCAATTTCTCCCACCCATTTTTCGTGTTTGACTTGATGAAGTTGATCGCCTCTCGCAGCAACAGAAGGATGTTCCCCGTAAATTCCGCATCATTAATAGCATCACTCTTTCCTTTTCCATCCCACCGGGTGCAGTAAAGGCGCGATTGCCATAAAGGACAGTCGTCTGCGAAAAGCGCACCGGCATTAGTCAGGGTATCTGCGTTGGTCACAAGCCCAAACGAAATAAGGAACTTTTTATTCCAATCCCGAGTAGTGCGTTTCTTAAACTCGTTAGCCAGAATGATAAAGGTGTTGTCGGCAGCTTTATAATCAGACACCAGCGAGTCGTAGGTTTTGTTCGACCCCTTAAGTACGAGTCTGACCATTTGTTCTGCCGTTGCAGGGATGCTCTCGTCTCCAATACGGACAAACGCAATACGCTGTCCGTCCCCTATATAATAATATGGAGTGTAGCTGCCTGGTTTAACCTTGAGTTGTAGGATATTGACACCTTCGATGTGGTGGGGTATCATCTCCACTTCGGGCAGAGGATCCATATAGTCTCGAATCTTACTGCTGATAGTCTCGCATACATGCTGTACATCAGGCAATCCTTTCGCATGGCCATCGTTGGTTATGCCAAATAGCAAAGAGCCGCCTGAGCCGTTGGCAAAGGCGCTAACACTTTTCATCCAACTCTTAGGCCTCTTTTCTTCAAGCATCTCCTTGAAATCGTACGCGGTACATTCGCTGATAAGATTTTCTATTTTCATTTAATCTGTGTACTTGTTGATTTACTACTAATTGGGATAACTCAATTTGCTAGATTTTATTATATGACTGCTTCCAGCTCAATCCAACATATCGACAAGGTTTCCTTTAGTCAGTTATTATTTTCACTTTTTGGAGGTCAACACCTGTGCCTTCAAGCAGTTTCGGATTCTTGATTTTGATGAACTGCAACCTGCTGCAACCATCGAAAGTATACTCCCCAATCTCCGTGACCGAATCGGGGATGACGATGAACTGCAAACTGCTGCAACCATCGAAAGCATACTCCCCAATCTCCGTGACCGAATCGGGGATAACGATGGACTGCAAACTGCTGCAACCAAAGAATGCACCTCCCCTAATTTCCGTGACCGAATCGGGGATGACGATGGACTGCAAACTGCTGCAACCACCGAAAGTATTAGACCAAATTTCCGTGACCGAATCGGGGATGACGATGGACTGCAAACTGATGCAATCCTTGAAAGTTGCTCCACATATCTCCGTGACCGAATCAGGGATGACAATGGTCTGCAAATTGCTGCAACCATCGAAAGCATACCCCCCAATTTGAGTGACCGAAGTGGGGATGACGATGGACTGCAAACTGCTGCAACCATTGAAAGCGCCGATCCAAATCTCCGTGACCGAAGTGGGGATGACGATGGACTGCAAACTGCTGCAACCATAGAAAGCATACTCCCCAATCTCCGTGACCGAATCGGGGATGTCGATGGACTGCAAGCTGCTGCAACCAGCGAAAGCTAATTTCCCAATCTCCGTGACCGAATCAGGGATGACGATGGACTGCAAACTGCTGCAACCACGGAAAGCATTATACTCAATCTTTGTGACCGAATCCGGGATGGCGATGGACTGCAAACTGCTGCAATCATCGAAAGCATGATCCCCAATCTTGGTGACCGAATCCGGGATGACGATAGACTGCAAACTGCTGCAACCAGAGAATGCCCCGCTCCTAATTTCCGTGACCGAATCGGGGATGACGATGGACTGCAAGCTGCTGCAACCAACGAAAGCATTATGATTAATTCCAACTACTTGGTATTTTGCAATCTTGCGAGGGATTGTAATTTTGCCAATCGGTTTGGAAGAATTAAGCCAACCAGGTGTGAAATAGCTATCTGGTGCCACCACCCACACTTTTGAATTATCCTCCTTATCATATTTAAAATACAGGCAGTTGCCGTCTTTGAACTGGATGTGGATGTTGGAGTTGGGGGTGGGTTCGTTGATGATGATATAGTCGAGCTCTTCGGCTTTGGGCTTGCTGAGGTTGAAGAGGCGGAAGGAGAGGTGCTGGAGGGTCTTTTGGCTGAGGGCGGCAAGGAATTGGCTGGCAAGGGTGGCAAACTCTTTGTCATACATCAGCTGCTGGAGTTTGGTCCATATCTGGCTCTTTGACAAGTCGCGGTAGTCGTCGGCGGAGAACAATAGTCGGTCGGTGCCGCCACAATGGGTATAGAACGCGTCATCCAGAGCTATGGCCTTGAGCGAGAGTGCCGTGGTGGACAGGGCAAAGTCGTCGATGGTCTCGTCGAAGTCCTCCACGGTGCGCTCGGGATGGGAGAAGTCGCGGGTGCCCAGGGTGGGCGACTGCTGCCCCTTCATGGCTGGCACAAACATGCCGTCGTAATCCACTAGGGTCAGCGAGCCATCGGGCCGCACAATCACATTGTCCGGCTTGATGTCGCCATGTGCCAGGGACTGAGATCGCAGCCATGCCGCCATGCGGCAGAAACGATAGCAGAGCCACTGCATCTTGGTGGAATCCTGATGATTCTCACGGATGTATTGCTCCATGGTGATGCCCTCCACCCAGTCCATGAGCAGCACGGGGAACTCGGACTCGTCGGCACAAGAACTATCCACAAACAACTCCTTGTCGTAGTACTGCACGGCGGTGATATAGGGCGAATCTACAGCCGACAGTTCCTCGGCAATCAGGCGGTAGGCCTCGGCACGGCCCGACTGCTCCTCGGTGAAGCACTTGAGGGCGTAGCATTTGCCCGAAGCGGGGTCTTGCATCTTGAACACCACGGCAAAAGCACCGCTGCTGCGGTAAGGCTCGCCATGGTCGTCCAGCACAGGGCGTAGGTGCGCAAGCTTGTCGAGATTATCCTCGGCGGATGCCACAGATTGCAGATATTCAGTGATTAGCGGATAGTTCATAGGGCATATTCTTTATTGTAACGGCACTGCAAAGATACGAAATATCCCCCATATTTGCTAAATGATTGCTGCATATCGATTATTATTTCCTCCAAGGTGTGTGGCTCTAGTCCATCATTGACAGGGTCTATGTGCGTGATGCGATTGCCCATAAAGACAATCGTATAGCGGGCTGAAAGCCCAATTATTTCCATAGCCCAAGGCAACGCCCTGGGACGGTGTTGATGTTTGTTTCCATCTCGCCCTGAAAGGGCAAAAGTATGAAACATTATGTGCGGATATATTTTGTTCAATAGATTGTGACATGTCGAATTATGTTATTCAAGGTGTTGTCGGATTGTACTTATGCCCTTTCAGGGCGTTTGGTGTGGGCGGGGTCTCTGTTTCCCAGGGTGCCGCTGCGCTATACCCTGGGCTATGGACGTTGTGCGATTGCCCTTTCAGGGCGTTTCCCATTTCTGGTTGAGCCGTTTTGGTGTTATCGTTGATTATTTGTAGCTCTTGTCACATCTTATGAAAAGGTTTTACAAACAACATGTAGTTTCCTTTAGTCAGTTATTATTTTCACTTTTTCGAGGTCGACACCTGTGTATTCAAGCAGTTTCGGATTCTTGATTTTGATGAACTGCAAACTGCTGCAATCTTCGAAAGCACCATATCCAATCATCGTGACAGAATCGGGGATGACGATGGACTGCAATCTGATGCAACCTTGGAAAGCCCACCCAATAATCTTCGTGACAGAATCGGGGATGATTAAGGACTGCAACATGCGGCAATCTGAGAAAGCACCTTCACCAATCTCAGTGACCGAGTCTGGAATGACGATGGACTGCAACATGCGGCAATTAAAGAAAGTCCATTCCCCAATCTCCGTGACCGAATCGGAGATGGCAATGGACAGCAAACTGCTGCAACAATAGAAAGCGCCTTCCCCAATCTCCGTGACTGAATCGGGGACGACGATGGACTGCAAACTGCTGCAACCATAGAAAGCACTCTTCCCAATCTCTGTGACCGAATCAGGGAGGACGATGGATCGCAAACTGCTGCAACAAGAGAAAGCAGACCTCCCAATCTTCGTGACCGTATCGGGAATGAATGTGTTTTTGCATCCGGCAATCAAAATGTTGTCGGATGTCTTGATAATGGCATTGCAATTGTTTCGGCTATCGTATTTGGGGTTCTTATTATCCACAATGATGGACTGCAAACAGCTGCAACCAGAGAATGGACCATCTCCAATTTCCGTAACTGAATCGGGGATGACGATGGACTGCAAACTGCTGCAACCTCTGAAAGCACTCCGCCTAATCTCTGTGACCGAATCTGGAATCACGATGGTCTGCAAACTGCTGCAATGATAGAAAGCACCTTCCCCAATCTCCGTGACCGAATCAGGGATGACGATGGACTGCAAACTGCTGCAACCAGAGAATGCATTCTCCCCAATCTTCATAACCGAATCTGGAATCACGATAGATTGTAAATTGTTACAATCACGGAAAGTAGATTCTCCAATCTCAGTAACCAAGTCGGGAATAACGATGGTCTGCAAACTGCTGCAACCAGAGAAAGCATATTCACCAATCTTCATAACCGAATCTGGAATCACGATAGACTGCAAATTATTACAGCCACAGAAAGTAGATTCCCCAATCTCCGTGACAGAATCGGGGATGACAGTGTTTGGACAACCGGCAATCATTTTGTTGCTTGCAGTCTCAATAATGGCATTACAATTGTTTCGGCTGTCGTATTTTGGATTGTTACTATCTACAACGATGGTCTGCAAACTGCGGCAACAATCGAAAGCGTGTCCGCGAATCTCCGTGACCGAATCGGGAATGATGATGAACTGCAAACTGATGCAATGACTGAAAGCCTCACTCCAAATCTGCGTGACCGAATCGGGGATAACGATGGACTGCAAACTGCTGCAACCAAGGAAAGCAGATCTATCAATTCCAATCACTTGGTACTTTGTCATCTTGCAAGGAATGGCGACCTTGCCAATAGGTTTGGAATATTCTTGCCAATCAGGATGGTTATAATATCTGTCAAAATCCGGTGTCACCACCCACACCTTTGAATTATCATCTTTATCATGTTTAAAATACAAGCAGTTGCCGTCTTCAAACTGGATGTGGAAGTCGGAGTTGGGGGTGGGTTCGTTGATTATCTCATAATTTTGCCCTTCGTCATTGGGCAGGATTTTTATTCTTGATAGATCTGCTCTTGAACCTTCCAATAATTGCAGATTGTTGATTTTGATAGACTGCAAACTGCTACAATTAAAGAAAGCAGATTTCCCAATCTTCTTGACCGAATCAGGGATGACGATAGACAGCAAACTGCTGCAACCAGAGAAAGCAGATCTCTCAATCTCCATGACCGAATCAGGAAAGTCGATGGACTGCAAGCTGCTGCAATATAAGAAAGCATCACTCCCGATTTTTGTGACCGAATTAGGGATGGCAATAGACTGCAAACTGCTACACTCCCTGAATGCGGACGTTCCAATTTCCGTGACAGAATCAGGGACGGCTGTGCTTTGGCAACCAATAATCAAGATGTTACTTGCGGTCTCAATAATGGCATTGCAATTGTTTCTGGTATCGTATTTCGGATTGTTGTTATCAACGATGATGGACTGTATACTGATGCAACCTTGGAAAGCCCCCCACTCAATCTGTGTGACAGACTCAGGGATAAATATTGAATGTAAAGTGTCACATCCAGCGAAAGCCTCTTCTTCAATACCGATAACAAGGTATTTTGATATAGTTTTAGGAATCACAAGGTCTCTATTGGGTTTTTCAAATTTCCCCCATTCAACCCCTTCGTCAAATTCACAACCCCACAGAGAGGGCGCCACCACCCACACCTTTGACTTATCATCCTTGTCATATTTGAAATACAGGCAGTTGCCGTCTTTGAACTGGATGTGGAAGTTGGAGTTGGGGGTGGGCTCGTTGATGATAATATAGTCTAGTTCTTCGGCTTCGGGTTTGCTGAGGTTGAAGAGGCGGAAGGATAGGTGCTGGAGGGTCTTCTGGCTGAGGGCGGCAAGGAATTGGCTGGCAAGGGTGGCGAATTCTTTGTCATACATCAGCTGCTGGATCTTGGCCCATATCTGGCTTTGCGATAGGTCGCGGTAGTCATCGGCGGAGAACAATAGCCGGTCGGTGCCGCCACAGTGGGTATAGAACGCTGCATCTAGGGCTATGGCTTTGAGCGAGAGCGCCGTGGTGGCCAGGGCAAAGTCGTCGATGGTCTCGTCGAAGTCCTCCACGGTGCGCTCGGGGTGAGAGAAGTCGCGGGTGCCCAGGGTGGGCGACTGCTGCCCCTTCATAGCTGGCACGAACATGCCGTCGTAATCGACTAGGGTCAGCGAGCCATCGAGCCGCACAATCACATTGTCCGGCTTGATGTCGCCATGAGCTAAGGCTTGGGATCGCAGCCATGCCGCCATGCGACAAAAGCGATAGCAAAGCCACTGCATCTTGGTGGAATCCTGATGATTCTCACGGATGTACTGCTCCATGGTGATGCCCTCTACCCAGTCCATGAGCAGCACGGGGAACTCGGTCTCGTCGGCGCAAGAGCTATCCACAAATAGCTCCTTGTCGTAGTACTGCACGGCGGTGATATAGGGCGAATCTACAGCCGACAGTTCCTCGGCAATCAGGCGGTAGGCCTCGGCACGACCCGACTGCTCCTCGGTGAAGCACTTGAGGGCATAGCATTTGCCCGAAGCGGGGTCCTGCATCTTGAACACCACAGCAAAGGCACCGCTGCTGCGGTAAGGCTCGCCATGGTCGTCCAGCACGGGGCATAGGTGCGCAAGCTTGTCGAGATTGTCCCCGGCGGATGCCACAGCTTGCAGATATTCAGTGATTAGCGGATAGTTCATAGGGCATAATATTTGACATTCGTTATTCCGCAGACTCGGTGTTCTCGCCTCTAATCTTATCAACAATCAGGGCGATGGCGCCATCGCCGGTGACATTGCC